>JAJYMP010000421.1 GCA_021786915.1 Chloroflexota bacterium | reverse complement strand
CATGCTACAAACGGGTCGAGGGGGCAGGGGCGGCGGCACGGTTGTGCTGCGAGGGAGAGGGCGCGTGGATCTCGAGAGAGCGCGGTCCGGACTGTCCCGGGGGGCCGTTGCAGCGCGCTCGGCCCCTGCACGCGCCCCCGGAACAACGGCGTCATGATCCGCCGCCACGGCGCCGAGCTCCGCGCGCTCTTCCTCGTCTCCGACATCCTCGTCGCCGGGTCGCTCTTCGCCATCGTCTCGCGCCTGCGGTTCGGCGTCGGCTGGACGACCTACTGGGAATCCACCGTCCGGATGCCCATCCTCCTGTTCGCCCTCTACGCCGCGGTCTGGGTGGGCATCATGGCGCTCAACGGCCTCTACCGGCCCCGCTACCGCTGGACCGTCTGGAGCGAGGCGGCCGACATCGTGCGGGCGACGGCCTGGATGACGCTGGGGACCCTGGCGTTCCTCTTCGCGGCGAAGCTGCCCGACGTCAGCCGCCTGTTCCTGCTCGTGGTCTTCCCGACCCAGGCGCTGGTCACCGTGGCGGACCGGGCCGTGCTCCGTCTGCTGGTGCGTCGGTTCCGGGTCGGTGGCCGGAACACCCGCTACGTAGTCATCGTGGGCGCCCGGCAGCGGGGGCAGGAGTTCGCCGACCGACTCGAGGCCAACCCCTGGCTCGGGCTGCAGGTGGCGGGCTTCCTCGACGACGACGCTGACGCGGCTGCCGCCCTGCCGCCGACCCGGCGGTGGCTCGGGCCGCTGGACCGCTTCGCGGCGCTCCTCCACGGCTCTGTGATCGACGAGGTGGCCATCTGCATCCCGGCCGGCACCTGGAACGAGCGTGTCGTGGAGCTGATGCGCCTGGCCGAGGACGAGGGCAAGATCGTCCGGATCCCGATGGGCCTGGCCGACCGGACCTTCACGCGCGGCCTGCTGGAGGATCTCGACGGGATCCCCGTCTACTCGATCGTGGCGGGCCCCGACCGCCTGGTGGAGCTGGGGGTCAAGCGCGGGCTCGACATCGTCGGCGCCCTGGTCGGGCTCGTGCTGTTGAGCCCGGTCATGGCCGCCGTGACCCTCGCCATCCTCGTGCGAGACGGCCGCCCGGTCCTGTTCACGCAGCAACGGGTCGGGCTGCACGGTCGACCGTTCCGGCTCCTGAAGTTCCGAAGCATGGCGTGGAACGCGGAGGCGCGGCTACCCGAGCTGCTGCAACACAATGAGCGCAACGGGCACGCCTTCAAGATGGCCGACGACCCGCGGGTTACACCGCTGGGTCGTGCCCTTCGCCGGACAAGCCTGGATGAACTGCCGCAGCTCTGGAACGTGCTGCGCGGTGAGATGAGCCTGGTGGGGCCGCGGCCGCCACTGCCGCGCGAGGTGGCCGAGTACGACGGCTGGCATCGCCGACGCCTGTCGATGAAGCCCGGCATGACGGGCCTGTGGCAGATCGAGGCCCGGCACGATCCCGACTTCGACGCCTGGGTCGAGCGCGACCTCGCCTACATCGACAGCTGGTCGCTGCTCCTTGATCTGCGGATCCTGGCGCGGACCGTGCCGGCGGTCCTGGCAGGGACAGGGCGCTAGGACATGAATCGGGATCTCGATTGAAGGCGATGCTCCTTGCGGCTGGGTTGGGCACTCGGCTCCGTCCATGGACCGACGACAGGCCCAAGTGCATGGTGGAGGTGGTTGGACGTCCTCTGATCGACTGGACGATCGATTGGCTCCGGGCCGGAGGCGTCACCGAACTCGTCGTCAACCTCCACCATCAGCGGGGCGCCGTCACAGCTCATCTGGGCGATGGCCGGGCCCATGGCGTGCGCGTCGCTTACTCCATCGAGGAGTCCCTGTTGGGAACTGCCGGGGCTGTCAGGGCCGCGCGCGATCAGCTCGGTCGCGGTCGCTTCCTCGTCGTTTACGCTGACAACGTGATTCGCTGCGACCTTCGGACGCTGGTGGCCCACCATGACGCGACCGGGGCGACGATGACGATTGCTCTTCACTGGCGAGCAGACGTGTCAGCCAGCGGCGTCGCAGAGCTTGAACCGGATGACCGCATCCGCCAGTTCGTTGAGAAGCCGCGGCCGGGCGTCACAAGCAGCCACTGGGTGAGTGCCGGCCTGCTCGTGTGCGAGGAAGCAGTGCACGGCTACATCCCTTCGCGAGGCGCGAGCGACTTCGGTCGGGACGTCATCCCGACCATGATCGCCGGTGGAGAGCACGTCCACGGCTATCGGATGGAGCCCCCCGATCGACTCCTGTGGATCGATACTCCGGCTGACCTTGAGCGGACCGAGGGTGCACTGGCCGCGGAGAAGACGCGGTGATCCTGGCACGGGCACCGATGCGCATCTCCCTGGGCGGTGGCGGAACGGACCTGCCCTCCTACTACGAGTCCTTTGGCGGCTTCATCCTGAGCGCGGCGATCGACAAGTACCTGTACATCTACGCAAACAGGCCGGCCGCTGACGACCTCATTCGGGTGAAGTACTCCCGCTACGAGGAGGTTGCTCGCCCATCCGAGATCGAGCATGACCTCGTCAGGCCAGCCCTGGAGCTCCTGGGTATCCACTCCAACGTCGAGATCGCATCCATGGCGGACGTTCCGGGCGGGACCGGACTCGGCTCGTCTGGGACCTACCTGGTGGCCCTGCTGACGGCCCTGTACGGGCTGAAGCGCGAACACGTACCGACCCACGCGCTTGCGGAGTTCGCCTGCCACGTCGAGATGGACCTCGCCGGACACGCGGTCGGGAAGCATGATCATTACCTGGCCGCCTTCGGCGGAATCACATGCCTGGATATCGAGCCGAGTGGGCAGGTCCATGTAAGTCCCCTGGACATCTCGATCACCACCGCGGAGGAGCTGAGATCGCGGACCCTCCTGTTCTTCACCGGCATCACCCGCAGCGCGAATGCGATCCTTGAGACGCAACGCGCGGATACGACGTCCGGCAAGAGCGCCGTCGTGGACAGTCTCCACGACACGAAGGCGATCGGGCTGCGCGTGAAGGACGCGCTGGAGCGCGGCGACCTCGACACGTTCGGGTCACTCCTCCATGAGCACTGGGAGGTCAAGAAACGGCGATCGGGGCTGATCAGCGACCCGCGGATCGACGGCTGGTACGAGCACGCCCGGAGGGCTGGAGCCCTCGGCGGCAAGCTTGTTGGAGCCGGCGGAGGTGGCTTCCTGATGGTTCACACGCCCACCGAGAAGAAGGCGGCGGTCCGCAAGACCCTGGCCGAAGATGGGCTTCGAGAGATGTCCTACCAGTTTGACTTCGAGGGCGCGAAGGTCATGGTGAACCTGTGACAGGCTCCGGGACGTCGCCAGAGGCTGTCCCGTACGCTCGGTCGTTCCTCGATGAGGTCGCCGAGATCGCGCGGCAGATCGATGTGACCGAGGTAGAGCGGGTGGCGTCCGCCATCGCTGACCTGCGGACGCGGGGGGGTCGTCTCTTCTTCGTGGGGTCCGGCGGCGGCGCCGGGCACGCGTCCCACGCCGTCAACGACTTCCGCAAGATCGCCGGCATCGAGGCATACACACCCACGGACAACGTGTCCGAGCTGACCGCGCGCATCAACGACCATGGCTGGGAGACGAGTTACGCCGAGTGGCTCAAGGTGAGCCGCATCGGCGCGGACGATATGCTCTTCGTCTTCTCCGTTGGCGGCGGCGACGAGCGCCTTGGGATTAGCGTCAACCTCGTGCGGTGCATCCAGCACGCGAAGGTCGTCGGTGCGACGGTGTGTGGCATCGTCGGCCGTGATGGCGGGTACACCGCACGGGCGGGCGACGCTGTCATCATCGTTCCGCTGCTCGATGCTGGGACGGTGACGGCGCAGACGGAGGGCTTCCAGGCTGTGCTCTGGCACCTCCTCGTGTCACACCCCGCCGTCCAGCAGGCCCCAATGAAGTGGGAATCCGTCACGTGACAGGGAGGCGGGCTGTCTTCCTCGACCGGGATGGCGTCCTCAACAAGAGCCTCAGCGGCCCTGACGGCGTCCCGCGGCCGCCGGCCAGCCTTGACGAATTCGCCCTCATCCCCGGCGCCTCTGATGCCTGTCGAGCGCTTCGCGGGCTCGGGTTTGTCCTGATCGTCGCATCCAACCAGCCTGACGTCGCCCGGGGCACACAGCGGCGCGAGGTCGTTGAGGCCATCCATCGACGGCTGCGGGAAGAGGTCGAGCTCGATGACGTCCGTGTCTGCTACCACGACGACAGCGATGGGTGCGCCTGCCGCAAGCCACAGCCGGGCCTCTTGCTCTCGGCGGCGCGCGATTGGGGGATCGACCTGGCGGCTAGCTTCGTGGTGGGGGACCGGTGGCGGGACGTCGAAGCGGGGCGTCGCGCTGGGTGCACGACGATCCTTGTCGACAACGGCGTCGAGCTCATCCCGTCGGAGCCGACCGTCAGACTGGACTCATTGCTCAGCGCCACGCGCTGGATCGGGGAACAGGTCCGTGGCGGCAACGGAGGGGGCCGATGACGAGCCTCTCCGAGCTGCGGGTGAAGCTCTTCGCCGACGGGGCGGACCTGGCGGGCATCCGAGTCTACGCGCAGGACCCGCTCATCAGCGGGTTCACGACGAACCCCACACTCATGCGCAAAGCGGGCATCGACGACTACGAGGCGTTCGCCCATGCAGTCCTCGCCGAGATCCGAGATCGACCGGTCTCGTTCGAGGTCTTCTCCGATGAGTTCGACGAGATGGCCGATCAGGCTCGCCTTCTCGCCTCGTGGGGCGCTAACGTCGTGGTGAAGATCCCGATCACCAACACGCGCCGCGAACCGTCGTATGAGCTGCTCCGGAAGCTGGCGGCCGAGGGTATTCGCCTCAATGTCACGGCGATCATGACTCTGGACCAGGTGCGGGCCGCTGCGGAGGCCGTGGCCTCGGCGCCCCTTGCCTACATCTCGGTCTTCGCGGGTCGGATCGCCGACACCGGGCGCGACCCTGTGCCGATGATGGCGGAAGCGGTCGGGATCCTGCGCTCATACGGCGATCTCCAGCTGCTCTGGGCGAGCCCCCGGGAACTGCTCAACGTTTTTCAGGCCGATACAGTGGGCTGCCATGTCATCACCGCGACCAGCGACATCCTGAAGAAGCTCTCTTCGGTGGGGAAGAACCTCGACGACTTCTCATTAGAGACCGTGCGAATGTTCTACGACGACGCCGCGCGGGCCGGATACAGTCTGCGAGCAGCGTTAACGCATCACTAACCGCTGCCATGGCTCCTGAAGTGCAGGTTCCCTATGCGCATAGCTTACGTCACAACCTACGATGCTCGGAGTCCCGTCCATTGGTCGGGGACCGGTTACTCCATGTGGAACGCCCTGAAGGGCGATGGCGTCCAAGTCGATTTGATCGGCCCGCTGGATGAGCCTCTGGCGCTTGTGTGGAAGGGCAAGACCTGGCTCTATCGCAATTTGCTGCGGTCGAACTACCAGCGCGCCAGGCAGCCGTGGCTGCAGCGACAGTTTGCCCGCCAGATCGAGACGCGACTCGCCGGCGGTCACTACGACGTCGTCGTCAGCCCGGGAACGATCCCGATCGCGTACCTGGATACGCCGATACCAGTGGTCTTCTGGACCGATGCGACTTTCGACGGGGTGGTTCCGTTCTACAAAGAGCGAGTTCGGCGGGGTCGCCGACCTGCCTTCGACAATCTATCGCCGGAGACACTTCGAGATGGCCATGCCGCTGAACAGGCGGCCTTGGACCGTTGCTCGATCGCCATCTTTTCATCAGAATGGGCCGCTGGGACGGCGCTACAGTACTACGGCGTTGATCCCTCGAAGGTCCGAGTGGTCCCGTTCGGTCCCAATCTTCAGCGCGAGATCAGTTCCGCCGAAGTGGAGTTGGCGGTCGCGGGTCGCTCGATGGACGAGTGTCGCCTCGCTTTCGTGGCCATGGAGTGGAGCAGGAAGGGCGGCGACATCGCCATCGACGTGACCAGAGAACTCATTGGCAGAGGAATCAACGCAACCCTGACGGTGGTGGGAGTCGCTCCCCCAACCGGTGCACCGCCCTTCGTACAATATGCTGGCTTCATCGACAAGCGGAAACCTCAGGAGCTCGACAGGTACGCGGCGATCCTCAAGGACTCCCATTTCCTGTTGCTCCCCAGTTGGCCGGAGTCCGCCGGCATCGTGTTTGCGGAAGCGAGCGCCTTCGGCGTGCCCTCGTGCGCGATTCGCGTATGCGGGGTTCCGACGATGGTTCGGGACGGACTGAATGGACAGCTATTCGACCGGGATAGCAGGCCGTCCGACTGGGCGGATTACATCGAGGCATTGATGATTGACCAGGACGCATACCGTTCCCTGGCCAGGAGTACGCACGCGGAATATTCCACCCGACTGAACTGGCGAGTGGCGGGCGAAACGGTGCGAGCAATGTTGTCCGGCTTGGCCTAGTGTCCGGGTCGGAAGTCACCCAGGGCTCGCGGACCGCCTTGGCGACACTCTCGCCGGCTGTCTCGGCCCACACGAACGGGCAGGGCCAGTCGTTTCAGTTCCTGGCGGACGCGTCGAGTATCGCGACGCGTGCCTCGATGCAACCTGAGCATGGCTCTGGTCCGGTGGCACCCATCGCGGACGTGACCGTTTGCTTGGCCGTGCGGGCGTGACGGACCCGGGTGTGTACCAGAGGACACACGACATGACCGACCTCGTCGTTGTGATCCCGACGCTCAATGAGGCGGTCCATCTCGCGCGGGCGGTGGAGAGTGCTCGTCGGCTCGGGCCGGTGATCGTCGTGGACTGTGGGAGCACGGACCAGACCCGAGAACTTGCCACGGAGATAGGCGCCGAGGTCGTAGACCACCCGTGGGAGGGCTACGCGGCCCAGAAGAATTGGGCCCTCTCGCAGGTCGCCGATCGGGCGGACTGGGTGCTCTTCCTGGACGCCGACGAATGGATTTCGGACGAGCTGGCGCGGGAGGTCCGCACAGCCATCGCATCACCGCTCGCCGGCTTCCACCTTCCGCGGCGAAACGTCTTCGAGGGGCGGGTATTGCGACACGCGTGGTGGTACCCGGACTACCAACTTCGCCTCTTTCGGACGAACCTCGGGCGTTTTGAGGAGCGGCTCGTTCACGAGCACGTGATCGTCGACGGCCCCACTGGGTTCCTCACCAGCCCACTCATGCACGAGAACCTCAAAGGGCTCGCTGCCTTCCTTGACCGGCACGCACGCTACGCCGACCTGGAGGCTCGGGAGATCCTCAAGGACCGGTCCGGTCAGACGCCAAGGCAGCGTCGGGGACGACTGTTCGGCACGTGGCCGGAACGTCGACGGTTCCTCAAGACGCGTGTCTGGTACCAGGTGCCTGCCAGGCCTGCGGTCAGATTCGTCTGGATGTTCTTCATCAAGCGCGGCTTCCTCGACGGCAGGCAAGGCCTTGTCTACTGCCAGCTCATCGCCGCCTATGAGGCAATGATCGATGCCAGGCTGCTGGAGCTGGAGCGCGGCAAGCATGACGCGGTGGCGAGTGCGAAACCGGGCTCAGCCGCAGTGCTCCCGCGTTTCGTGTGCCCTCATTGTCGTGAGCCTCTCTCCGGAATGCCCGACGCCTTCGCGTGCGCCGCCTGCGGACAAGTCTACCCAGTCGCCGACGGCGTACCGGTGCTTCTTCCTCGCTCCTGTGGGGCCGTGGACGACACGCGCGATCTCGCGCACGCCCGCGAACACGGAGACACGAAACCTGATCCACACAAGACGGCTCAGCAGGCGCACTTCGACCACGAGGTGGACGAGGTGTTCGAGGTCACCCGACCGCACGGGACGCCGCGGCTGTACCGTTTCTTGATTGGGGAGAAGCTGCGGCGCGCAACGCGCCCACTGACTCACGACCTCGTGGGCGCGACCGCGCTCACCGTGTGCGGCGGCTCGGGCATGGATGCGGAGTTCCTGGCGCGCGCCGGCTGCATGGTGTTATCGATCGACATCAGCCTGGAGGCCGCGCGGCGCACTCGCGCGAGGGTCGAGCGATACGGGATTCCGATCACGGCTGTCGTCGCCGATATTGAGCACCTGCCGTTCGCCGACGCCTCGATCGACCTGGTGCTTGTACACGATGGGTTGCACCACCTTGACCGCCCGGAGGTGGGCCTCGCGGAGATGGCTCGCGTTGCGAGGCGCTGGGTATCGGTGACGGAGCCGGCCGGCGCCGCCCTGACGAAAGCCGCCGTGAAAGTCGGCTTGGCAGTGGAGTGGGAGGACGCCGGGAACCGCGTTCGGCGCTTGACGAGCGCTGACGTGCAAGAGCGCCTCGCAGATGCCGGTTTCAAGACGCTCTCGGCCGAGCGCTACGCGATGTACTACCGCCATGAACCCGGCAGACTCTTCCGGATCATGAGCCGCGGCTGGATCTTTCCGCTTGTTCGGGTCGGCTGGCGGGCGGGTAACGCGCTCTTCGGTCGGTTCGGCAACAAGCTCGTCGTCGTGGCCGAGCGTGCGCAATGCGGCCAAATGGCCACGCCAGATCGGGGCTCAAAGGGTGGCCATTTGCCGTGACACGGGGTGGCCATTTCCGGCGGCACGAGGCCATTTCGTGTGAAACGAGGTGGCCATTACCCATGAAGTCCGCAGCCGAGCGCACCCACCTCGGTGACGGGCCAGCCAGCTGCGAGTGATAGTGCGTGAAACGTCAGTGCAGGGCGGAGCTGGCTGGTCCGTGTCGCCGCTCGGTGAATGTGGCACTGCCAACTGCTCAGTGACTTCGTCAGTCTCTACCGATGAGGGATAGGCAGAACATTCCGGGTTCCTACCAAGGAACGGAGCCTATCGCAGAAGGTGGCGGCGTGGGTCCAGCGCGAGTGCCATGAATGGCATGCCGGGACCAGCGGCCCGGTGTGCGGGGGATCTCGGATCTCGGATCTCATATCCGAGTTCCTCGAGAAACCCGCGCACCTCTTCCTGCCACTGACTGCACTCCACCAGGATGATCGGCATAGACGCCTGCAGAGTTCCTCTGCCGCCTCGGAGGACTCGAAGCTCAGCGCCTTCGACATCGTAACTCGCGCTCTTCGGCCCTGCCCAACGACAGCACGGTGCCGAGGTTCCTCACGAGTCGAACAGCAACATCATGGGGAACGCCATCGATGCGAGTCAGCCACGGGCGGTCGATCCGCGCGCCAACCCATCGGATTGGCGGAAATGCCCGCAGGTAGTGCAGGGGGTGGAACCGTCGGCGAACGCGCTCCAGCAGGGTCGCCGCGAAAGTCCTCACTTCACCGCCTGGTCGTCTGTCCAAGCCCTGTCCACACCGTCGCCGATCAGTTCCACGACGTAGCCCGTCGACTGGAGTTGCTCCTGCGCAAGCAGGCGACTCCCGTCGATGATCAGCGGGCGTCGCATTGTTCCGTGCATCGCGGCCCAGTCCAGGTCCCGGTAGCTCGGCCACCCGGTGGCGATCACGGCCGCGTCCGCGCGCCTCTGGATCACGCAGGCAGCACCTGCCGCGATAGGCGGGAACGCTCGATCGAGGTCCCGCACGGCGTGCGACACGTCCCCGTAGCCCCTGTCGCCTTGCCTCGCGACTGCTAGAACCGCAGAACTCCTCAGTGAGACGTTTGATCTCATGGGTTTCGGCGCTCGCGCGGGCCAGCTCGCCTGGTAGCGATGACCGCTTCATACATGGCTTCAAACTCGCCGGCAACGCTTGGCCACGCGAATCTCGCATCGACGACTCGCCTGCCAGCTTCCGCCATCGCGAGAGCAGCCGCAGGATCCGCCAGAATCGCATGGACTGCGCGAGCGATATCGGTGGCGTTTCGCTGAGCGACAAGACCTGCCCCCGATTCCCGGACTACGTCCTCGATGGCGACCTGTGGACTCACCACGACTGGGCAACCGACGGCCATCGCTTCGGCGACTGCAGACCCAAAACTCTCGTCCGCGGACGGAAGCACGAAGACATCGGACCGCTGTAGGAGCGCACGCTTCTCGGGTCCGGCGACGAGTCCAATGAAGGAAACGCGATCGGCCAGGCCCGCTTTGGCGATCAGTGGCGTGAGGCTCTGACCGATGCCTTCGTCGTCAGGTCCCGCGATGACGAGGTGCGCATCCGGGAACGCCGCGGCCGTGTAGACGAACGACTCGACGAGCAGAGGGACGCCCTTCTTCGCCGATATCCGGCCCAGAAATGTCACGACGCGGCCGTCGGATTGGAGTCGGGTGTGCTCGAGGAGGTTGGCCTCGGCAGGCTCCCGGAGGGCGTCGGCGTCGATTGCACCGGGGATAACCCACGTCGGGGCACGATACCCGAGATCTCGGATCGACCGTTCTTCGCGTGCCGACGTGCACACGATCGCGGACGCGCCGCGCATGATTGGATCCTCGACTAGCAGGTGATATATGTCCTTCGCGTGCCGCTTATGGCCGCGGTGCCATGGATCGAGAGATCCGTGAGGCTGGACGACATAGGGAACGTGCCAGCGACGAGCGACGGCTGCGGCCGCGATGCTCTGGAACCGGTACAGGCCATGGATGTGGACGACGTCGACCGCCGGGATGCGGCCCCGCAGGTGGGCAAGCATCGACCACGATGTCACGTACCGCCTGGGAGCCGAGAGCGGATGGAAGGTTGTGGAGGCGCCGGCCCAGTCAACGGCGCGTCCCACCGGCACATCGAGCACGCCCGCGACGTCGGCATTCGTGGTGACGATCTCGACCTCATGACCGCGCTTCGCCACCTGTACGGCGAGCTGGGGAACCCAGCCCGCCGGGCCACCGTACCGTGGCGCGAGCGAACTTATGACGTGGAGGATCCTCACGCAGCAGCGCCGGGCGCCTGCGGATGGGACCCTGCCACAGGACCGCGGGGAGGTGAGCGGCGCAACATTCTCGATGATCCCTGGACTGCGGGTTCATGAGGCAGGAGCCGAAGCGGCCGGGGCAAGATCCTCACCTGTCGCCGATGAGCACGATGCGCTTGTTATCGTCTTCCGTAAGCCTGATGCTCGGACGGCCCGAGACAGCAGCTCGGAACCTCCGCAGCGTCGATCCTGGGGATATCAACCACTTCTCGACACGCACTATCGACGAGACCAAGTGGTCGCTGCCTCTCCATTCGCGGC
>JAJYMP010000341.1 GCA_021786915.1 Chloroflexota bacterium | reverse complement strand
TGTCCGGCGGCCGGCAGATCCCATGAAGGCCACACCCGTCGGCGGGCAGCGAGGATACGAGCCAAGCCGCCGGACACCCGAGAGGGTGACACTCACCCGATGATACGCGGACCGGGAGGGCGGGCCGGACGTCTGGCGAGTCGCGCGCGGCCGGCGGAACCGGGCGCGCTACGCGGGGACGTGCGCCTCGCCGAGCGTCCGCGCCAGGAACTCCCGCGTCCGCGGGTCCTTGGGGTGCCCGAGGACCTCATCGGGCGGGCCCACCTCGACGAACACGCCGTCCTCGATGAAGTAGACGCGGTCCGCGGCCTCCCGTGCGAACGCCATCTCGTGGGTGACCACGACCATCGTCGCCCCCTCGTGGGCGAGTTCCTCCATCACGTTGAGCACCTCGCCGACGAGCGTCGGGTCGAGGGCGGACGTCGGCTCGTCGAAGAGCAGGACCCTGGGCTCCATGGTCAGCGCCCGCGCGATCGCCACCCGCTGCTTCTGCCCCCCCGACAGCCTTCCCGGGTACTCGTCGCGCTTCTCCGACAGCCCGACCTTCTCGAGGTACTTCTCCGCAGTCGCGATGGCCTGGTCACGCGGCATGCCCTTCACGCGGATCGGGCCCTCGATCAGGTTGTCGATCACCTTCATGTGCGGGAACAGGTTGAACTCCTGGAACACCATCTGGGCCCGGAGTCGGATCTGGCGGATCTGCTCCTGGTGCTGGCGGTTGCGGGGCCGGAGCGGGTCCGACGCGACCCGCAGGCCGTCCACCTCGATGAAGCCGACGGTGGGCTCCTCCAGGAAGTTGACACACCGCAGCAGGGTGCTCTTGCCGGAGCCCGACTTGCCGATGAGGCAGATCGTCTCACGCGGATAGACCTCGATCGTCACGCCCTTGAGGACGTGGTTGGAGCCGTAGAACTTCTGCAGGTCGATCGCCCGGACGACCGGTTCGGCACCCGCCGGCGTGAGGCTGCCCGGCTTGGCGAACGGGTCGTGGTGATCGGCCGACACCGGAACGGGATCCATCTCGGTGCTCACAGCCGCACGTCGCCTTCCGCCATTCGCCGCTCCAGGCGCTCCTGCCCGAGACTGAACACGATGGTCATGACCCAGTACACCATGGCGGCGATCATCAGGGCCTCGAATGTGCGGAATGACTGCGTGCCGGCGTTCTCGGCCCGCCAGAAGACCTCCTGGATGGTCACCAACGACACGAGCGCCGAGTCCTTGGTCATCGAGATGAAGTCGTTGCCGATGGCAGGGATCACGATACGGATCGCCTGCGGGAGGATGACGCGCCGCATGATGCTGCGCTCGGTCATCCCCAGGGCCTGGGCCGCCTCCCGCTGCCCCCGCGGGATGGCCTCAACGCCCGCCCGGAAGATCTCCGTCAGGTAGGCGCCGTAGTTGAACGACAACGCCAGGATGCCGCCGGTCAGCGCGTCCAGGACGATCCCGAACTGGGGCAGCGCGAGGTACACGAAGATGATCTGCACGATCAGCGGGGTGCCCCGCACGAGGGAGACGTAGAGCGTCGCGATCGCGTAGATGGGCGGGTTGCGGGACAGCCGCCCGAGTGCTCCGAACAGGGCGAAGATCACCGCGAGCAGGATCGAGCAGACTGACACGAAGAGCGTGACCGGAATGCCCTGGAGGATGAAGGGGCCCCACTTGGCGATGAACGACGGGTCGACCTTGCCGCTCTCCGCGAGGGCCACAGCCAAGCCGCCCACGAGCACGATCCACGTCAGGACGAAGATCGTCCGGAACCGGAGGCGGGCTCGGGCTCGAGACGCGGCGACCTCGGCAACGATGACGTCTGGATGGGCGAGCCTGAACCCGTCTTCGGCTGAGACGCGGCCGATCAGGCCAGGGCCGCCGACTCCCATCGCCATGCGATCCTCCGGGTACGGTCGCGGGGGCGCCGTCGTGGCGCCCCCGCGCTAGGGCTACGTGGACGTGGCGATGTCGCGCGTCACGGACCCTGGGTCAGGTCAGCCTTGAACCACTTCATGGACAACTGGGTGAGTGTCCCGTCAGCGTGCATCCCGTCGACGATCGTCTTGAGCGCCGCGACGAAGTCCGTGTCCACCGGGCCGCTCTTGTCGACCGCGATGGCGAGCGGCTCGAAGTAGACCGGGTCACCGACCTTGACGACCGGCATGCCAGCCGCGATCGCGCCGTCCACGGTGGTGCTGGAGCTCAGCCAGCCCTGGAAGTCGTTGCGGCCCGCCGCCCACGTCTGGGGGCAGTCCGCGTCGGTCTTGAGGGAGACCGTCTTGATGCCGGCGGGCGGCGTGGTGGTGGGCGACATGGTGCCGAAGTCGAGCTTCTTGCCCTGGAGCCAGTCGAGGTACGTGGTGGAGGCGCCGGCGCAGATCGTCTTGCCGGCGAGGCCGTCCATCGTCGTGATGCCGGAGGTCTTGCTCGCGGTCATCTGGGCGGGGGTGTAGTAATACGGCGGGCTGAAGTCCAGGACCTTCTGGCGGTCCGCGGTGATCGTCATCGACCCGACGCTGGCATCCCAGCGGCCGGACCAGCTGCCTGCGGTGATCAGCGTCCAGTCGGGCGTGACGAACGCGACCTTGACGCCGAGCCGCTTGGCGACCTCGGTGGCGACGTCGATGTCGAAGCCCGAGAACGAGCCGTCCGGGTTCTTCACGGACTGCGGCGCGTAATTCGGGTCTGTCGACACGGTGAGGACCCCGGCCTTGAGGACCTTGTCGAGCAGGCCGCCCGGGATCGGGCTGGCGCTGGGGGCCGCGGTCGGTGAGGCGGCGGCGCTCGGGGCCGTGCTGGGTGCGACGCTGGCGGCCGACGGGGCGACGCTGGCGACCGACGGGACGGCCGTGGCGGCCGCCGACGGAGATGGCGAGGCACCGGTGCCCGAGCAGGCCGAGACCACGATGGCGACGGCGCCCAGCAAAGAAAGTCGTCCACGCAGGGACATTGGCACTCCTCCTTCGATTGACTTCCGGCGAACTGATCGTCGGCGTCGAATCGGCGGCATTATGCGCCGTCCTGATGGCATCGTGGGCAAGGCCGTTCGGCCCTGCCATCGTCAAACGGCCCCAGCGCCCCCGTTTGTCTCGCCCAGCGCGTCCTCGCCGGCGACAATGCGCCGGAACCCGTCGGCGTCCACGACCCGGATGCCGAGCTGCTCGGCCTTCGCCAGCTTCGAGCCCGCGCCCGGCCCCGCGACGACGAGATCGGTCTTCTTCGACACCGAGCTCGCCGGTTTGCCGCCGGCAGCTCGCACCGCATCTTCGGCCTCCTCGCGGCTGAACCCCTCGATGCTGCCCGTGACCACGACCGTCTTGCCGGCCAGCGGCCCGTCCCCACCGGCCGCCGAGGTGACCGCGGGCACCTCGGGCTCGATGCCCACCTCGGCCAACTCGTCGAGGGCATTCGAGGTGGCGTCGTCCGCGAACCACCGCGCGAGCGACAGCGAGACGGTGGGCCCCACCCCCTCGACCTCCGCGAACCGCTCGGGCTCCTCCTGTGCCACGCGGCGCAGGAACGTCCCGATCCTGGGCAGCCAGTCGTCGCCCGGCGGGACCTCCGTCGCGACCCAGCGGGCGAGGTCGATGGCCGTCGTCTCGCCGACCTGCGGGATCCCTAGGCCGTTGATCACGCGCGCCAGCGGCCGGTTCTTCGAGCGCTGGATGGCCGTGTACAGGTTCTCGGCGCTCTTGCGGCCGAACCGCTCGAGCGACTCGAGGTCCTCCACGGTCAGCCGGTAGAAGTCCGATCGCGACTTGACGAGGCCGCGCCCGAGCAGCTGCGAGAGGACCGCCCAGCCTGCGCCCTCGATGTCCATGCCAGCCCGGCTGACGAAGTGCCCGAACTCCTGGCTCACCCGAGCCGGGCACGCGGGGTTGGGGCAGTAGTGGCGGACGGCGCCCTCGTCGCGCACGATCGGCGTGCCGCACACCGGGCAGGCCTCGGGCATCTGGAATTCGCGGGCGTCGGGCGGCCGCAAGTCGAGGACCGGGCGCACAACCTCGGGGATGACGTCGCCGGCCTTCTGGAGGACGACCGTGTCGCCGATGCGGACGTCCTTGCGGCGCACCTCGTCGAGGTTGTGGAGCGTGGCGCGCGCGACGGTGCTCCCGGCGACCTTCGCCGGTTTGAGGTGCGCGACCGGGGTCAGCGTGCCGGTGCGGCCGACGTACGGGACGATGTCCTCGAGCAGCGTCTCGACCTGCTCGGGCGGGAACTTGTAGGCGATCGCCCAGCGCGGCGCCCGGCTGACCATGCCCAGGCGCTCCTGCTGATCGAAGCGGTCCACTTTGACCACGACCCCGTCGGTCTCGTACGGGAGCTCGTGGCGGGCCTCGCGCCACTTCTCGGTGAAGGCGATGACGCCCTCGATGTCGAGGCCGGGCGCGACGTCGGGGTTGACCTGGAAGCCGAGGTCCCGCAAGCGAGCCAGGGCGCCTGACTGGCTGGTGACGCTCGCAGCTCCACCGACCGCCGGCTCCTCGAACAGGCCGCCGTCGGCCTGCGCGGACGGCGGCGCGTCCTCGAGCAGCTGGTAGACCCAGGTCGAGAGGCGCCGGCTCGCGGTCACGGCGGCGTCCTTCTGGCGCAGCGAGCCCGCACCGCTGTTGCGCGGGTTGGCGTAGAGCGGCAGGCCGGTCTCCCCGCGCTCGGCGTTGATGCGCGCGAACTCGGCCTTGGGCATGTAGACCTCGCCCCGCGCCTCGAGCGTGGCGGGCTCGCTCAGGCGGTCGGGTATCGAGCGGATCGTCCGCAGGTTGGGCGTGACGTCCTCGCCCGTGGTGCCGTCGCCGCGCGTTGCGCCCAGCGCCAGGCGGCCGCGCTCGTACCGGAGCGAGATCGCCAGCCCGTCGATCTTGAGCTCCGCGACGTAGGTCAGCCCCGCGGCGGGCTCTGGAGCCTGGGGCAGGCCCAGCCCGCGGCGGACGCGGACGTCGAACGCACGCAGCTCGTCGTGGCTGAACGCGTTGGCGAGCGAGAGCATCGGGTGCTGGTGGCGCACCTCCGGGAACCGGCCGCCCGCCGGCGCCCCGCCGACGCGCTGCGTGGGCGAGTCCGAGGTCACGAGGTCCGGGTGCGCCGCCTCGATGGCGACGAGCTCGCGGAACAGCGCGTCGTACTCGGCGTCGGCGAGCTCGGGCGCGTCCTCCTCGTAGTACAGGCGGTTCGCGCGGCGGATCTGGTCGGTGAGCTCCTCGTGGCGTGCGGCGGCGGCATCGGCCGTCAGGGTCTCGGCGGCCTCGACCAGGGCAGGGTCGACGGGAAGGGGCTCGATCATCGGTTGCGAGCATACGGCGCGGGCGCGTCAGCTGTCCGTCGGGGCCCTCGGGATGGGCTGCTCGGGGCGCGCAGGCCGAGTGGCGGCGCGATGGCTCGCCACAGGGGCGCGTCTCGAGTCGCACCCGCGATGGGCTGCGCGGCCGCTAGGATGCAACGCATGGACAAGACCGACCTCCTCCGTGCCATGCGCGACGGCCACGCGCCCATCGAGGCGGCCGTGGCCACCCTGACCGACGAGGCGCTTCACGCGGAGGCGCCCGGGATGCCCGGCTGGACGCGCAAGGACGTCCTCGCGCACATCGAGTACTGGCACCGGCACTCGACGGCGGTGCTGGCGGGCCTCCGGTCGGGTGAGGATCCGGATCGCGCCGCCGGCGAGCCCTTCGATGTCGACGCACTCAACGCCCGTGTCCTCGCCCAGAACCGCGACCGTCCCGGCGCCGACGTCCGCGAGGGCGAGGAGGCGTCCTATCGCCTGCTGGTTGCTGCGGTCGAGGGCGCCTCGGAGCACGGGCTGTTCGAGACCGGCGCGGTGCCCTGGCTCGGCGAGCAGACGGCGGCAGACGTCGTGGCGGGCGACACCTACACGCACTATCCGGAGCACGTGCCGCACCTGGCCCCGGACTGAGCAGGCGCGTCGGCCCGTCGGGTTTCGGCGCCCTCGGGGATGAGTCGGCGGCGTCGCCAACGCGCCGGATGCGAGCGTGCTTCGTGGTGTCGGCGCAATAGGTGCGGTTCGCCGCCACAGACGAACGCAGGTCGTTTGAAGGGCCGCACCCGGGTGGATTCGGCCCGCCTACGAAGGCGGTTCGTGCTCGGCGCGAGCCGACCGGCTCCTTGGCACCCAGCACGAAGCCAGCTCGTACGTGGCGGGATTCGGTCCCAGCGCTTCGCCGGGCTGAGCGTGCGGCCCGCCGCTGCGTCGGGGAGCGGTGGGCAGCGGCGAGGGGCCGAGGATCGTCGGGCGCCCTGCGCCTCGCGCAGCGAGCGAACCGCCGCCCCGCGCGTCCCCGCCGCTCGCCAGGTGGTCGGCACGCACGCAGGGGCTGTCAGGGCGCTCGGCTCGCGAGTGGCCTGGACGACCCGGCGTCACGTTCACTCGCTGGGCGAGCGGCGTCCGCCAGGACCGCCGGGCGGAGGCGCCAGAAGCCGAGCGCCTACCCGATGACCTCGAGGTTCGCGAGCGACGCCAGCATCGTCTTGCGGCCCACCTGCGGGTCGCTGAACGCGACCGAGACCTCCTCGTCGTCGCGGGTGAGGCGCGAGGTCATCACGGTGCCCTCGCCCCAGCGCGCGTGGCGGACGCGGTCGCCGTCGCGGTAGCGGCGCTCGCCGGGGACGATGGGGCGCTGCGGGACCGCGGGGATCGATGCCTCCGGCGCCGGGCGCGGCGGCATCCCGCGAGTGACGCCCGGCGGCAGGCTGGGCAGTGCCGCCGATGACCGCAGCCCCGAAGCCGATGACGCCGCGGCGGATGCGGGGGCCGGCGAGGCGGACGACTGGCCCGGGCCGCCCGAGGGCACGAACGGCTGCCGACCGAGCGATCCCGACGGCGCCCCGTTCGCGAACGCCTCGCGCTTTGCGCCCAGGTCGCGTGTGGGCCGGAAGGTCTCGCCCGGCGCCGGCGCGCCCGGCCGCCCGCTCCCCTGCCGGTACGCGCCGCCGCCGGTCCGCGTGAACGAGCCGCCCAGCCGGGACCCGCGCTCGCGGAACACGACGTCCGGGTCGAGGTCGGCGCCCATCCCGGCCAGGCGCGGGTCGAGCCGCGGCCCGGTCATCAGCTCCTGCGGGATCTCGAGCAGGAAGCGGCTGGGGATCGACATCCCTCCCCCGCCCCACGTCGCGCGCCGCCAGGCGTGCGACAGGAACAGCCGCCGCTTGGCGCGCGTGATGCCCACGTACGCGAGCCGGCGCTCCTCCTCGAGCTCCTTCTCGTCGTCGAGCGCCCGGTTGTGCGGGAACACGCCCTCCTCGAGCCCGCCGATGAACACCACCGGGAACTCCAGGCCCTTGGCCG
The DNA here is from genome assembly GCA_021786915.1 of Chloroflexota bacterium. The sequence continues at coordinate 3,865 of JAJYMP010000341.1, read as the reverse complement.
CGTGGAGCGTGATGAGCGTGACGGCGTCGGCCTCGCCCTCGTAGGAGTCCTGATCGGCGACCAGCGCCGTCTCCTCGAGCAGGCGGTCGAGCGCGTCCTCGGGCGAGAGGTCGTCGTAGCGGCGCGTCACCTCGCGCAGCTCGAGCAGGTTCGCCCAGCGGTCCTCGCCCTCCTCGGAGCCGTCCGCGAGCATCGCGCGATAGCCCGACGCCTCGAGCACCTCGTCGAGCAGCTCCGGCAGCGGCAGCACGCCGAGCCGCGCCCGCAGCCGGACGACCAGAGCGGCGAACCCGCCAATGGCGCCGCGGATCTTCGTCCCTATCCCCTCGGCCTCGCCCCGAGCCGCCGCCTCGAGCGCCCCCAGCACGGAGCCACCGTGGGTGTCCGCATACCGCCGCAGCGCGTCCACGCTCTTGTCGCCGATCCCCCGCGCCGGCACGTTGATGATCCGCTCGAAGCTGACCGAATCGGTGTCCGAGCGCAGCACCCGCAGGTACGCCAGCGCGTCCTTGACCTCGCGCCGCTGGTAGAAGCGCGTGCCGCCGACGAGCTGGTACCGGATCCCGTACCGGAGGAACGCCTCCTCGATGGCGCGGGACTGGCTGTTCATCCGGTACATGACGGCGACGTCCTTGGGCCGGAAGCGGGTCGACTCGTCGTCGTCCGCCCGTCGCGTCAGCCATGCGCTGCGCCCGGTCGAGCCCACCAGCCCCTCGACCTGGCGGGCGATCCACTCGGCCTCCTCCTCCTCGTTGTAGGCCTCGAACCGCTGGATCGGCACGCCGCCCTGGTTGCGCGTCCAGAGCTTCTTGTCGGTGCGCCGCTCGTTGCGGCTGACCACCGCGTGCGCCGCGTCGAGGATGAGCTGCGTGGAGCGGTAGTTCTGCTCCAGCTTGACGACGGTCGCGTCGGGGTAGTCGCGCTCGAAGTCGAGGATGTTCTGGACGTTGGCGCCGCGCCAGCCGTAGATCGACTGGTCGTCGTCGCCCACCACGCACAGGTTGCGGCTCGCGGCGGCGAGGAACCGGACCCACAGGTACTGCGGCTGGTTCGTGTCCTGGTACTCGTCGACGTGGAGGTAGCGCCAGCGCGCCTGGTAGCGAGCGAGGACCTCGGGCGAGGCGTCGAACAGCTCGACCGCCTTGAGCAGCAGGTCGTCGAAGTCGAGGGCGCCCGCCGTCCGCAGCCGCTCGTCGTAGCGCGTGAACAGCTTCGCGATCACGCGCTCGCGGTGGGTCGTCGCGTGCTCGGCCAGGAACTCGGCGTCGAGCATGTCGTTCTTCGCCCGGCTGATCGCGCCCAGGATCGCGGCCGGGCGGAACTCGCCGGTGGCGGGCAGGTCCTGCTCGGCCAGGATCCGCTTCATCAGCTGCTGCTGGTCGTCGGTGTCGTAGATGACGAACCGCCGGTCGAGGCCGATCGCCTCGCCGTCCCGCCGCAGGACCCGGGCGCACAGCGCGTGGAACGTGCCCGCCTCCACGTCCTTGCCAAGGTCGCCGACCAGCGCGCCGATCCGCTCGCGCAGCTCACCCGCCGCTCGGTTGGTGAACGTGACCGCGAGGATCCGCCGGGGCTGGACCGCCTTGACGCCGATGAGGTACGCGATGCGGTGGGCGACGACGCGCGTCTTGCCCGACCCGGCGCCGGCGAGGATCAGCAGCGGGCCGTCGGTGGTCGTGACGGCGCGGGCCTGCTCGGGGTTCAGGTTGCTGACGATCTCCTGGGCGCGGGCATCGCGGCGGGCGGCGATGGCGGCGGCGACCGCCTCGGGGTCGAGCGCGGGCCCGACGGCCTCCTGCGCGACGGCCGACGGGGCGTCGCGGAGCCACTCGGGCTCCTCGGGAGCCGCCTCGGCGGCGCGACTCGGCAGGGTGTCCTCGTCCTCCCCCACCGGCTCCACGGGCGCGCCGAGATCGAGCCAGGTGCCCTGCTCGGCAGGCTCAACGGCACGGGGGCGTCGGCGGCTGGAACGGCCGCCCGGAGGGGTGGGACTCACCCGCCCATTCTAGGCGACGGGGTAGCGACGCCCGTCACCGTCGTCCGGGCGGGTCAGCCGGGCGGCTCGGGGATGACGCTGGGCCAGTCCCAGTTCGACGCGTCGATGGTCACCGTCACAGCCAGGGTGCTGTCGGCGTTCCGGACGTCGAGCACCAGGCGCGACGGCTGGAGCGTCGCCGCGTCGGTCTGGAGCAGGACGTCGGTCGTGGTGGGGCCGATGCTGGCCGCGCCTCCGGACGGGAACGGCCGCAGCAGGAGGTCGCCGGGTGTCGACCCCGCCGCCAGCCGTATCTGGCGGCATCGGCCCGACGGCGCGGCGCAGGGGACGTCCGTTGCTGTGGGGGCCGGCGCCCCGGGCGCCGCCAGCCAGGCGCGGAGCCTGTCGACGAGCGTCATCGGGTTCGCGTCGATCCCCTTGCCCGCCACGACGCCCGCGACGGAGCCCGAGGCCCACGGTCCGTCCGGCTGCCGGTACGCGAGCTTGTCCCACAGGCTGAGCGACTCCAGCTGGATCCCCAGCGGAGCGCTCGTGACCAGCAGGTGCGAGCGCGCGTCCTGGGGCCGCAGGTCCATGGTCGCCCGCGTGCCGTCGAGCTCCACGACCCGGTCTGCGCGTCCCACCAGAGCGCCGGGGACGTGCCCGCTCAGGCTCGCCTCGAGGTGGACCGAGCTCGCGTCGATCGTCGCCTGGAGCGACCGGGCGAGCATCTCGCGCGGGTCGGTGACCTTGTCGGGCGGCGTCACCCGGGCCAGCGGCCCGACGTCGTTGGCCGCGCCCAGGGCGAGGATCACCGCGATCAGGACCGCGACGGTGCCGATGCGGCGGAGGGCGACGCGCAGCGTGAGCGGCGGCTCGTGGGCGTCCGTTGGCCGGGCGTGCCGGCCGGGACCATGCGGTGCACGGTCTGTCGGAGACGGCGGAGCAGCGTCGAGCGGCGGGGTATCGATGAGCGGCGCCTCAGCCCTGGCCGAAGCCGGCGGGCAGGGGCCGCGCGGTCGGCTGGCCACCGAACGGCAGGAGGATCAGCATCGTGGAGACCATGGTCACCGAGTCACCCGGCGTGCGTGGCCGTCCCGATGACGCCGAACCGCCGGATCCTGACCATGCCGCCTCCCTCAGTTGCGTGGGCAGGTCGAGGATACGCTGCGGCGTTCCATTCGCGGCGCGGCTGGAAGCGACGCGCTCGCCGCCCGGCAGGCTGGCCGCCGGCACGACCCGTCCCGGAACGGCGGGGGCGCAGGGTCAGCGACGCCCGGCGTCGCCGACGGGTGCGGGCTCGCGACTGAGGAGGCCCATGGTGCCCAGGCCGCCGGCGACGAGCAGGAGGACGAGCGGGCCGGAGTCGAACGGGAGCTCGCTGCCGCTTCCCGCGGCCGGCGCTGCGGGAGCCTGGGCGCCGGTCGTGGCTCCAGTGGCGCCCTGCGCCGGGACCGGCACGAGGCCGACCAGCCCGAGCAGGGTCACGACCGCCAGGACACCACCCACAGCTCGACGCCCAGTCATCGCTCCACCGTCGTCCGTTCGGCCCGGCCGTCCCCCGGCGTGTGTGGCCTACAGGGAACATCGGCCGGTCGGGCGCGCACGATGATGCCCCGCTCGTGGAGCATGGACTCCCCCCCAGTGGGGCACCGAGCGAGGACATCCATTGCGCGGAATCGAAAGGCCCCCGGCGGCCGAAGCCGCCGGGGGCCGCAGGTGCTGCGGAGTCGGGACTAGAAGTCCATCCCGCCGCCGTGGTCGTGCCCGGCGCCGTTGCCGGCCTTCTCCTTCTCGGGGAGGTCGGTGATCAGCGTCTCGGTCGTGAGGACCATCGCGGCGATCGAGGCGGCGTTCTGGAGCGCGGAGCGCGTGACCTTGGCCGCGTCG
>JAJYMP010000227.1 GCA_021786915.1 Chloroflexota bacterium | reverse complement strand
ACTCGCGGCATGCCCCGTCAGGAGTGCATTGAGGAAGTCGCGATACCAGTCGTATGTAATGGCCGCCTTGCCCTGGTCGGGAACCGCGACCGCAGCCTTCCAGAAGCCCGCCAAGGCCGATCCGCCGTCGAGCCAGCCGGGGCCTGCCGCCTTGTGCAAGCCCGCCTCGAGCCACGCGAACCCGACGAATAGCCGAATCGGCAGCCAGAACATGCCGGCCCGTGAGTTGCTGAATAGGAACCGGGCGAACCCAGGGCCTTCAACCTCGACCTCGTCGGCCTTGGGATCCCGGCGCGCCTCTAGGAAGAGGATGACGACGAGCGCGATGGCGGCCGCCCAGAACGCGATGGTCACGAGCCCATTGATGCCGGCGGGCACCTCGACCCATGGGTTGACCATCCAGAACAGCAGGACCGCGGCGACGGTCCCGACAGCGAGGGCGACGCGACGGAGTGACGACATGGCCTACCTACCTCCGCGGCCTCGAGCCCAACAGCGATCGCCAGATCAACCTCGTCGGTCCGGACGTGACCGTGCCCTTCCCGAAGGTGACGACCGACGCGGCCGGGATGTTCAACGTCACCCTCACGATCCCGGCCCATCTGCCCGCCGGGCAGTACACGTTCCAGGCCATCGGCGACGAGACGCTGACGACGACCTGCCAGGTCTTTGCGGCCGCGGGCGTGACGAACGTCGAGCCGGCGAGCGAGGCGGCCGCGATGGTTTTGCCCCGGACTCGGTCGGGCCTCGAGGTGGGCGCCATCGGGGTGCTGCTGGTGATCGCGATCGTCCTGGGGATCGTGCTTGTCTGGCGCGCCGAGCGGTTCCGGGGCGCCGAGCGCGCATAGGTCTGCGGGCGCCGCGTATCGGCCCCTCGCTGCGGAGTGCGGCGAGGGTGGTCCCGGACGTATGGTTGGGCCGTGAGCAGGGCATCCATGGGTCTGGCCGCTGCCGTCGCGGTCGTCTGGGGCCTGTGCTTTGTGCTCATCCAGGCGTCGTTGCCCAGTCCGGCGCCGCTCCTTCTGGCGGCGCTGCGCGCGCTCATCGGCGGCGGCATCCTAGCCGTCTGGCTCGCAGGAAGCCGGTGGCGGCGGCGAGCCCGACGTCGAGGCGCGCCGTCTGTCGTTCCTGACCCCGGACGGCCCGGCCTGCCACCGCTGCCCCTGCTCGTCCCGCTGGCAATCGCCAACGCCGTGCTGGCGCTCGGAGCGATGTACCTCGCCGCCGGACAGGCGGAGGCGGCCGTGGCGTCGATCCTCGCTGGCGGGCAGCCACTCGTCCTGGCCGTGGCCGGATGGGCACTGTTCGGCGAACGCTTGTCGGAGCGCGCGATCGCTGGGCTCGCCATCGCGATGAGTGGCGTCGTCCTGGTGGCGATCACGAGCTCGGGGACCACCAGTCTCGATGGTGTTGCGCTGGCGCTGCTGGCCGCGGCCGCTCCGGCCGCGGGCACCGTCCTGATGCGGAAGGTCGCGCCGACGATCGATCTGCTGCAGACGACGAGCGCACAGTTCCTTGTCGGTGGACTGATCCTCGCCGGCGCAAGCGCCCTGCTCGAGCCATGGGGCGCCATCAGCTGGTCGGCCGGGTCGGCGATGTCGCTGCTCATCCTCGGAGTCGTCGGGACCGGCCTCGCCTACGTTGCGTGGTTCTGGCTGCTCGCTCGCGCTTCCCTGGTGCGGCTCGGAGCCGCCCTCTTCCTGGTGCCCGTCGTCGGCGTCGCGGCCGCGGTCGTCGTTGGAGATCGCCCCGCACCCGTTGCCCTCCTCGGGATCGCGGCCGTGCTCGTCGGGGTCTGGATCGTCTCTGCAGCCGAACCTTCCCCCCGGCTCGGAGATGGTGCGTAGGGCTGCGAAGCGCCGCACGATGCTTGAGGCCGATCCCGAGCGGCCCGCCGCGGTGCCCACGACTGTCTCACCCGTCGCTCAGGCTCGACTCAGGTCCGCTTGCCAGCGTTGCGCCTGGCGGCGCACACGCCGGCAGACGAGGACACGGTTCCCATGGCCACCACGTTCGACCAGCCCCAGACAGCGCGGCCGGTCACCTATGTCCACGCACACCACCTGTCCCTGAGGGCGCTGACGTCGGCGACACTCGCCATCACCGCGGTGATGGGCGCGCTGTACTTCCTGGTCGGGTTCCCGGCCGGCCTTCGACACCTTCTACGAGAAGATGTACTTCCACGCCATCGGCATCGGGATCGCCGCGCTTCTGGCCTACCTGATGCTCGACGCCTTCGGGCTCGAGGCGTACGAGCCCCCGGTCGACTTCCCGATCCGCTACCGGGCCTTCCTGGCCGTCGTCTTCGGCGGCATCGGGGGGCTGCTCGCCATTAGCCCGTCGGTCTGGACGGGCCTGCCCGACCTCGGCATGGTCTTCTTCGTGATCGCGTTCGTCCTGGTCGCCGACGTCGGCGGGGCGATGCTCGTCGAGCTGATCGTCCTGCCCCGCAAGCGGGCCGGCGTCTACTCCGGCGACAGCCACAGCGTCGTCGACTACATCTGGCGGCTCGTGCCCCAGACGGCGGCCGACCGGGCCTCGTACCGCGGCGTCGGGTCGGCCTACTGGCTGGCGGTGTTCTCGCTCGGGTCCGCCGTCGTGGCCGCCCTCATCGGCTTCGTCAACCTCTGGGTCCGGGCATTCGGGCCGTCGATCTTCGGCGGCTTCTACGGCCTGTTCGGGCTCGATCGCGGGGGCATCCTCGACGCGACCCTCGACCCGCACTCCCACATGATCGCCCTCGCGATCGTGGCCGGGATCGTCGCCACTGTCGTCATCCGGCTCCGGGCGCTCGAGAGCGCGTCCCGGGTGGGCCGGACGCTTGCCCGTATCGGCACCTGGACCGCGATCATCGGCGTGATCGGGACGACCCTCATCCTGGGCGCGGTGGCCTTCCTCAACTTCGCCCCGCCGACGCTGTTCACGAGCGGGCCCGACGGCGTCAACGGCATGGCCGGCGACGACCTCGTCATGACGGTCGTGTTCGTGGGCGCCATGGTGGTCGCGGCCGCGCTGCTCGCCGATCCCCGGTTCCGCCGCGACGGCCTGCGCCTCACGATCGTCGGCACCTGGGTGGCGATGGTCGCGATCACGGTCCTCGAGGGCTTCTACATCGAGCTCAACCAGGTCACGTTCGCCGGCGCGCCGGGCGACGCCTCGTTCTCGGCCGCCCACCCGATGACCGGCATCTTCCTCATGATCGTGGTGTCGCTGGCCCTGGTGCTCGCCGACTTCTACGGCGTCCGGGGCCAGCTCCGACGGGCCGTCACCGCGGTCGGGGCGGTCGGCCTGGTCGCGTCCGCGGTCGGCACCACGCTCTGGACGTTCGTGGACCCCTCGACGACCGGGCCCGTGTTCGCGCTCTACATCGCCGGGATCGCCGTCTCGTACCTCGCGGTCCTCGTCGCGGCGTTCGCGGTCCGGTCGGCCCAGACGGAGGCGCTCGATGTAGATCGCGCGGCGACCTGAGCGCGCAGTCCCGCCCGGTTGGGTGGCGGGCAAGCGCGCAAGCGTCCGCCTGGCCCGGTACTGCCGGCGCCTACACGGTTCGGATCGACCGCCTGCCGCGTCCAACGGCAGGCGGTCTCCTGCGGCAGGATCCTCCGGGCCCGTCATCGCCCATGAGATCATCGAGGCATGAACGACGATCCGTTGCTTGGAGCCACTGACGCGTTCGCCACGCGCTCGGTCCACGCGGCTGCCGAGCCGGACGAGCTGACGGGCGCTGTCTCGCCCCCGATCTATCAGACCTCGACCTACGCGCAGGACGGCGTGGGCCAGCCCAGGAACGGCTACGAATATGCCCGGTCCCAGAACCCTACGCGCGCTCGGCTGGAGCGCGCGGTGGCCGATCTCGAGGGAGGTCGACATGGGATCGCGTTCGCGTCCGGCTCCGCCGCCACGGCTGCGATCGCCCAGCTTGCGGGTCCGGGCGAGGAGATCATCGTCGGCGATGACGTCTACGGCGGCACATTCCGCTATTTGGAGCGCGTCCACCGTCCCGCGGGAGCAGGGGAAGCAAGGTACGTGGACCTCGCTTCGGGCCCCGACGCACTCTGGGAGGCGCTGACCGCACGCACGCGGCTGGTGTGGCTCGAGACGCCGTCCAATCCGCTGCTCAAGGTTACGGACATCGTCGCGGCCTCGCGTGTCATCCGGGAACGGGCTGTCGCGTCGGGCGGCTCCGCACCGCTGCTCGTCATCGACAACACGTTCGCCTCCCCGGCGCTCCAACGGCCGCTCGAGCAGGGTGCGGACATCGTTCTGCACTCGGCGACAAAGTACCTGGGCGGACACTCCGACACCATCCTCGGCATCGCGGTCACGAACAGCGAGCCCCTGGCGGATCGTTTGCGATTCCTCCAGAACGCGTTGGGCGCCGTGCCCGGCCCGTTCGACTGTTTCCTCGTGCTGCGCGGCCTCAGGACCCTGGCCATCCGGGTGCAGCGACACTCAGAGAACGCCATGGCCATCGCCCAGTTTCTGGCGGGGCGCGGTGACGTCGCTTCGGTGATGTACCCGGGGCTCAGCGCCGGGCGACACGCCCACCCAGGGGCGGCGGTCGCGGCTCGCCAGATGCAACTGGGCAACAAGCCCGCCTTCGGCGGGATGGTCTCATTCGTGCCAGCCGCAGGGGGTGCCGACGCCCGGACTGCGGCTGAGCGAGCCGTGATCGTCTGTGAGTCCACCCGTCTGTTCACCCTCGCGGAGTCGCTCGGCGGCGTGGAGTCACTCATCGAGGTGCCGTCCGCCATGACCCACATGTCGGTGGCCACGTCGGCGCTGGCGGTGGACCCGGCGCTGATCCGACTTTCGGTGGGGATCGAGGCGATCGAGGACCTGGTCGCGGATCTGGCGATGGCACTCGACCGCGCCTAGCCCGGCGTGCGATCGCCGACAAACCGTACGCTCGGTTCCGTCGGCTCGCCCAGGAAGCCACGGATCTCCATCCACCCGTCGTCGTAGAACTTCGAGAGGTAGTTGCGGCCGGTGTCGGGCAGCACCACGACCACCGTGGAAGCGTGACCCAGGCCCTTCTCGGTGAGTTCCCGTGCCAGGAGCAGGGCGGCTGCAACGGCCGTGCCCGACGAGCCTCCGGCCAGGATCCCTTCCTCGCGCGCGAGGCGCCGAGCCACCGTGAACGCATCGCGGTCGCTCACGCGCACCCAGCGGTCGACCACCCAGGGATCGAACGTGCCCGGAAGGAAGTCCTCGCCGATCCCTTCGGTGAGGTAGGAACGTGCCGTGTCGCCGGAGAGCACGGAGCCCTCCGGGTCGGCCCCGACCACCTCGATCGCGGGGTCCTGTGCTTTGAGGTAGCGGCCCGTACCGCTGATCGTGCTCCGATCTCCGGCCGACGCGACGAGGTGCGTAATCCCTCCGCCGGTCTGCTCCCAGATCTCGGGCCCCGTGGTGCGTTCGTGGGCTCGCGGGTTCTCGGCGTTCCAGTACTGGCCGGGGCTGAACGCCCCGGGCGTCTCGTTCACCAGGCGGCGAGCCACCGAGTAGTAGCTGTCGGGCGATTCCGGCTCGACATCCGTGGGGCACACGACCACCTCGGCGCCGTAGGCGCGCAGGAGCGCCTGCTTCTCGGCCGACTGCTTGTCCGCCATGACGAAGATGCAGCGGTACCCCCTGAGCGCGGCTGCGATGGCGAGGCCATGGCCCGTGTTCCCCGACGTCGGCTCGACGATCGTGCCGCCGGGCCGCAGAAGGCCCGCCCGTTCAGCGGCCTCGATCATCGGCAGGCCGATCCGGTCCTTGACTGACCCGCCCGGGTTGAGCATCTCGAGCTTGGCGAGCACAAGTGGCTGCCGGTTGACGGGGCCGAGGTCCCGGGTGATCCGCGAGAGACGGACGAGCGGCGTGTGGCCGACGAGGCCGAGGACTGACTCCGCGTACTCCATGGGGAGCGAGCGGGTGAGGGGCGCGTGGAGGGGACTCATTTGCGATCTCCGTGATGGGTCGGCGCCCGGTTGAGGCGCACGATGGAGTGCTCGATCAGGAGGGGCGAGGCAGGTGCCGGCGGCAGATCGGCGAACTGCAGCTCTTGGCCGGCGATCACGGCGCGGCCCTCCGGGAACAGCCGCCGCAACGCTGGGATCGCGCCGCGGATCGCGCTGTCCGGGCCGCAGGCGCGCCAGCCCCGGTGGGGGTAGCTCACCTCGTACCCCTCCGATGCGGCGACCTCCTCGATCGTCGGGAACCTGCCGGAGCGTCGGCCGACCCCGTGGAAGTCGAAGAGGTGGAGCCAGATGTCGGCCACGTCTGGCCGAGCGGCGAGGTGCCGAACCAGTCGGGTACCGAAGAGCTCCTCGTCGCCACGACGCGACGGGAAGGAGAACCCGGGCTCGGTCGGGAGCATCGGCGGGTTCGCGACAACGGAACGAGCGGCCGGCAGGCTGGCGGCAAACACGTCACCGAGCACTAGCCGGAACCGGCCCGCGACGCCGTACAGCACGGCACGCTCGGTCGCGAGGGCTCCGCGGGCCGAGGACACGTCGACCCCCGTCACGGTGACATCCGGCCGGGCGCGGAGCAGCGGGATCGCCACGCCGCCGGTGCCGCAGCCAACGTCGAGGACCGGCCCGGGTGCGACGGATGAACTGACGATCCGGGCGAGTTGGACCGCGTCATGCGTGTGGTTGAGGCAGCAGGCCGCCGTCAGGGTCGGCGACGGTCCAAGTGCGGTGTGAAGGGTCGTGAAAGCCACAAGGCGTCTCCTGGCGCGGAGAACCCCGCGCGCGACGGGCGCGAGGTTTGGGCGGGCAGAGCTTCGGCGGCCTGCCACCGGCGTCAGGGAGTGGTGGCCGCTCGGACGAGAGCTCAGCCACGGACCGGCACTGGGCCGGCACGATCGGTCAGGTCGTGGACGGCGTCAGGCCGGGTCCCCAGCGCGGCGATGCCGCCGCGCACACCTACACCGGAACTCGATCGCGTGCATGGATTTGAGCCTATCGCATGCAGCGACGCGAGGCGAGCGATCTGGCAGTTCTCGACCTGCCCTGCATCGCCGGTCGCGCAGCTTCGTCATGCGGCGTTTGTCATGTGCCCAGGGCCGTCAGTGGCATCCGTGCGACGGCCGCGACCCAGCGTCGCCGGCCGGCTGGTCATCCGTGCCCTCGCCGTCAGAGGCCGCGTGGGCGGCGTGGCCGGCCTCGTGGCCCCCGCCGTGGTCACCGTGCCCACCGTGGCCACCGAGGTGCATGAGCATCATGCCGCCGAACAAGCCGCCGTACAAAGCGGTCGAAAGGGGCACAACCCCGGCCACGACGAGGGCGACCACCACGGCGCCGATAGCAAGTGCCGGCGCTACCCAGCGCGGACGCGTCGACGACCGGAGGGGCGCCTCCTCCGCGTCGGGGTCTGCAGACGCCGGCTCATAGGTTGGGTTGTGGACGTGCGTAGTCACGGGTATCGGTACCTCGATGTCGGTTGGGTTGACGGGGCTGTGGCGGGTGAGGCGGCGAGCGGAACGCCGGCGGCGCGGGTGGGGACGAGGTCGGTCGCGACCCAGTCCGACGCCGGGCGCTCGGACCCCGGCGTCGCGGTGTCATCGATACCCGCGGGCGAAGACTCAGCGAGGCGTCGGCCGTAAGCCAGGACCGAGAACGCGGCCGCCGTCACGGCCGCGACGGCGACGATTGCACCGAGCACCAAGTTGCCCATTGACGCCAGGGCGACCGACGCAAGGCCGGTCAGGAGCGCGGCGCCGGCCACCCGCACCAGACTCCCGCGGGTGCTGCTGGTCGATCTGTCGGCCTGCGGCACCAGTTCGATCCGTCCGCGGTATCGACCCATCCCGCAGGTGAAGCGGATCGCGGTTCCCCAGTGCGGCGGCAGATCCACGATGGTCGTCGCCATGGGCGCGAGTCGTCGCTCCAGCCGCGGCGCCGAGAAGACGACCTTGTCCGAGCACGGATGGTCCTCGTCGCGGTGGAAGACGAGCCGGACGGGGACGCCCTCGGCGACGGCGATATGGTCCGGGTGGTAGCCATCGGCGACCACGATGTGGATCGTCGCGCGGCGGCCTGGACCGATGGTCCCGCTGAGACGCGGCGTCCTCAGCGCCATGGCCCGACTCCGATCGCGACACCGATCACGGCGAGGATGAGGAGGATCGGAACCCAGCCGACTGGGTGCGTGATCATCGCGCCGGCGACTGCTACGCAGCCGGTCGTGACGGCTCCGCCGGCCAAGAGCACGTCCAGCACGAGGAAGACGGCAGCGATGAGCAGGATCACGAGCACCGGTTCGGGCATGCTCTAAGTTCACCTGTGCTACCTGAACGCCCGATGAGGCCCGGGTAACGCCGGCCTGAGAACGACCGGCGTCGTGCGCGCCTAGTGCCGGCCCCGCTCCGTCGAACCCTCAGACGCGGGTTGCTTAGCCAGGACTCACGCTGCCTTCAGGTTCGGCTCGGACGCTCAGGGCCCGTCCTGACGTGCACGGGTTCCGGCTGCCGAGTTCGACGACCTGTGCGTCGGAGTCGGCTGCCTCCAGCAGGAGGTCATCTGTTGCGCTTTCCTCGTCGCCGCTCCGGCCGGGCGCCGCTTCTCGCCGCCGCCGCGCTCGTCCTGGGCTTGTCCGCACTCGCCGCGGGACTCCAGCCAACGGCCGCCCGTCCGACATCGACGCCGGTTCCGCTTCCGGCCGAGGCCTTCCGCGCATTCGAACCGCCGAGCCCGGATCCGACGCTGAGCGAGACGCCGCCGGCCCCCGCGGCCTCGCCGTCGCCCACGACCCGGCCGACGCCGCCGGCTGGACCCACCCACACCGTCCAGGCGGGCGAGAGCCTCTGGCAGATCGCGGCCTGGCACCAGGTCGGGGTGTCCGTGGTCATCCGCTGGAACCCCAGCGCCGACCCAAGGCGACTGGTCGCCGGCGAACGGATCCTGATCCCCGGCGGTGCTCCCATGCCACCCCGCCTGCCTGCACCGCCGCGGCCGCCCAAGGCGACCGTGCACCGGAGTGCGGTGGTGCGCAGCAGCCCGGCGCCGATCCACAGGACCCCGGCCCCGCCGGCCCCCGGGACCCACCTCTGGCCGCTGCCGGTGAGGGGTCTCATCACCACCCGATTCTCGGCCGAACACCCGGGCATCGACATCGCCGCGCCGGCCGGAACCGTCGTGCGGGCCACCACGGCAGGGACGGTCGAATGGGCCGGCTGGAAGGACAACGGGGGCGGGTACGTCGTGGTCATCCGCCACCCGGGAGGGATGATCTCGACGTACAACCACAACGAGAGTGTGCTGGTCCGGGCGGGCCAGCTGGTGGGCGCCGGCCAGCGCATCTCGCTGGTCGGCGCCACGGGGAACGCGACCGGCCCCCATCTCGACTTCCGGATCCAGATGGGATCCGCGTACGTGAACCCCCTCCTGCTGTTCTGAGCTTCACCGACTCCCGTCTTCGTGTCGAGTGGGGCGCTTCGGCCTGCGTGCCGGGGCACCCCGTCGGGGCTGGCGCAGCGCACTCGGACGGGATCGCGGGAGATCTCCGTTCGGTGCGGACACTGAGGTGGACGCTGGCAGGGCCGCCTCTTCGCTGCGCCCGGGCCGCGGACTGCGCGATGGTCGGGCCCGCAGCCGACCGCCGCCTCAGGGACACGGGTTCCGTACGGAGACCCGGTGGCTCCACAAGAAAGGCGCTGAGCCACTTTCGGGGCCGTCCCCGATGACGCGATCGCGGGAGGTCGCGGAGACTGGGCCCTGACGCGGGCGCGCGGCGCCCGCCACGGAGAGCGAGGCGTGTCAGGACTGGATTCGGTCGTCGCGCGGATCAGCGCTATCGAGCGCCTGCTGGGCGGTGCTCCATCCCCGGCGGCCAGGGTCGACCTGGGCGGCGCGACCTCGTTCGCGGCCGCGCTCGACCGTGCGACCGAACAGGAGCCGCCGCCTGCCGCCACCCGGGCGCCCGCGGCAATGGCCGATCCGTCGGCCACGGTGAGCGCGGCTGCCGCAAGCGGGTCCGCGAGCCCGTTTGCGGTGGCGTCGGACGGCCAGGCGCGTCCGGCCAGCGACCCGGCCTCCTATCGGCCGGCCCACGTCACCGAGACGGACGAGCGGGTCTGGAACGACTGCTCGTGGGCGTCCGCGGCCATGTGGATCGACAAGCTCACCGGTGGCGCCGTGAAGGTCGACCGGGAGGCGCTGCGCGCCGCCTCGGGCGACCTGACCGGCGGCAGCTCGCTCGACGACGTCGTCCGCGGCGCGCGCAAGCTGCTGGGCCTCGACCTCGGTGCCGCCCGTGCGGAGCGCCTCACGGTCGACGGCTTGCTCGAGCGCCTCGCGTCGGGCGGCGGGGCGATCGTCCAGGGCTCCTACGCCTCCCTGCCGCCGGACCTGACCCGCTATGACCCGGCATTCGCCGCGAAGGGCGTGGCCGCCTCCGGGCACGCGGTCTACGTCGGCCCGCTCGATCGCGCCACCGGGAAGGTCTGGTGGGACGACCCGCTCGCGCCGACGGGCGGATCCGGACAGTGGATCAGCGTGCAGGACCTGCGGAAGTTCGCGTGGACGGACGCGCACGGGCGCGTGTCCGCCATCGCAACCCCGTCCCCGACTGGGTTGGCGACGGCGACTGCGACCGTCGCGGGGATGCGCCCGGGCACGGCGCAGCCGTCCGAAGACGCCGCCGCCATCTCGGCTGCGGCATGGTCGGCCGGGGTGGACCGGCAGCTGCTGACGGCTTACCTCGACGCCACGGGGGCTCCCTCGGACTCCATGGCCATCGCGACCGCCGCCCGCGACCTCAAGGCCGCGCTGGCGCGCTACGGCCGGACCGACCTCGCGCTCGAGAATCTCGGCGCGGCGCGGGCCGGTTCAGCCGACGTCGCCAGCGGGGCGAGGTTCGCGGGCGACGTGCTGCGCCGCTGGGCGGAGCTGCTCGGTCGCCCGGCCACCGGACCGTAGGGGGCGTGGCGGTCAGAAACCCCGATTCGATCACGCGGCGGCGTCGCGGTGCTCGTGGATCAAGCCGACGAGCAGGTCCCTCCGGCTGACATCGCGCGGCCGACCGGAATCGGCTCACCGGCCGCTGGCAGTCCTGTTGACCGCCGACTACGCCGGACGGCGGACTTACCCGACGTCCCTGACGCACAAGGCGGCACAGGCAGGCTCCGCGCCGCCGGGGCGCGACGGCGGTCCGCCCCTTGTCGGGCTC
>JAJYMP010000538.1 GCA_021786915.1 Chloroflexota bacterium | reverse complement strand
TACATCGTCCGGCTCGTGGCCTCGACGCGCGCCCACCCAGACGTCTACCTGGGCGCCAGCCCGCGCGGGTCGATCTCCTTGTACCGGGCCTCGCAGGCGCTCGCTGGACTGCTCGGCCGCGATTACGTGATCCCCGACGACGTCAAGGCGCTCGCTGAGCCCGCGCTCGCCCATCGGGTGATCATCAAGACCGCGAGCACGATCCACGACGTGTCGTCGGCCCATGTCGTCCGGGAGCTGCTCGACTCGACGCCCATCGAATCGGCCCGCCGCACCGTCGGGGGGCCGCGCGAGACCAGCCCGAGCGCGGTCGCAGGCTAGCGGCGGGGAAAGCACGACGATGGTTCGTCGGCTGCAGCTCCTGGGCCTCGCCATCGTGATCGCGGTCGCGGCCTTCTCGACCGGGTACGCGTTCCTCTTCTTCCTCGTGTACCTCGGCCTGCTCATCGGCGGCGGCAGCTACATCATCACGCGGCTGGGCCTCGCGGACCTCGAGGCCGGCTACGCCGTGAGCCAGCTCACCGGGCACGTCGGCGACCGGCTGCGGATCACCTACACGGTCCGCAACACCGGGCGGCTGCCCAAGCCGTGGCTCGAGGTGCACAACCCCACCTCGCTGCCGGACGGGCTGCCCGGGCGGGCCCTGTCGCTCGGGGGCCGGGGCGAGCGCTCCTGGATGGTCCGGATCCCGCTGGCCCAGCGCGGGCACTTCCGCATCGACCCGCTCCAGGTGCGCACCGGCGACCCGTTCGGGTTCTTCGAGGCATCCGCCGGCGTCGGCCACGGCATCACCCTGGTGGTCTACCCGCGCATCGACGCGCTGCCCTTCTGGCGCCTGCCGCCCGCGAGCATCGAGGGCGCGAACGCCTCGCCCGAGCGCACGCTGCAGACGACCCCGCTCGCGACCACCGTGCGCCCGTACGCCCCGGGCGACTCGATGAACCGCATCCATTGGCGGACGACCGCGCGCAGCGGCGAGATCTTCGTCAAGGAGTTCGAGCTCGAGCAGACGACCGACGTCTGGCTGGTGCTGGACCTCGATGTGGAGCTGGAGGTCGGCGAGGGCGAGCACTCCACGACCGAGGTGGCCGTGCGGGCAGCGGCCTCGATCGCGGACAAGGCGATCGGCGAGAACCGCGCCGTCGGCCTCACCGTGAGCGGGCACCGGACCACCATGATCCCCGCCGACCGCGGGGCGCGCCAGCGACTCAAGATCCTCCAGCTCCTCGCTGCCGTCGAGGCAGACGGCAGCACGACGCTCGACGAGGTGCTGGTCACCGGGCTCGCCCGGCTGCGGCGGGGCATGACCGCGGTCGTGATCACCGCCACGCAGGACCCGTCGTTCATCCGGCCCCTGGCGTCGCTGCGGTCACGCGGGGTCGGCGTGGTGGTCATCTCGCTGGACCAGTCGCAGTTCGACCCCGACGCCAGCGAACTCGACGCCGACGTGGTGCGCCAGAGGTCCCGCGCCCTGCGCCACACCCTGGCCGAGTTCGAGATCCCGACCTACGTCATCGGCCCGTCGCGCCGTCTGGGCGAGGTGCTCGTCGCGTGACCGGCGTGCACGGTGCCCAGGTGCGGTGGGACGAGGCCGGGGCCCGCGACCTCCGGTGGGCGCCCGAGGAGGGATGGTCCGTCGTCGCCCTGGTCACGATCCTCGCCCTGATCATCGGGACGGCGATCGATGAGCCGGCGTGGGTCAACGGCCGGGGCTACCTCACCGACTGCCTCTCGGAGATCGCGGTGCTCGGCGCCCTGGTCGGCTTCGCCGGGCCGAAGCTGGGCTGGGGCCGCCGGACCACGCACATCGTCGGGGCGGTGCTGGCCGGGCTGCTGATCCCGATCATCGCGGGCTGGGCGGTGATGCCCGGCATCGGCCCCGCCCAGGCGTTCCGCGTCACCGCCGACGGCACCGTCCAGGCATACCTCGACCTCACCGTCCGCAACCTCGAGTTCACCACCCAGGAGGTCCACTACATCCTGGTGCTGGGCGGGCTGGTGTGGGGGACGATGCAGTTCGGCTCGTATGCCGTCTTCGGCCACCGCCGTCCGCTCTCGGCGGTCGTCGTGGTGGGGCTCGTGCTGCTCGCGAACATGGCGCTCACGAACCGAGACCAGCTCGGCTGGCTCGTCCTGTACGCCGCCGTCTCGCTGTTCCTGCTGATCCAGATGCACGCGTTCGGGGAGCGTCTCGCGTGGGCCCGGCGGCGGATCGGCGACCCGGGGTCCGTCGCCTTCCTGTACCTGCGCGGCGGCACAGTGTTCATCGTCCTCGCGATGCTCGGCGCGCTGGTGCTGACACAGCGGGCCGCCTCGAGCCCGCTCGCCGGCGCCTGGGGCGGGCTGCGGACCCAGCTGATCCAGATCGGCGAGCAGGTGGGCCGCCTGTTCCCCACCGGCGGCGACCTGCGCGGGGGCGGCGGGGTCTCGTTCGGCTCGTCGGCGCGCATCTCGGCCCAGTGGTTCAGCGACGACGGCGTGGCGTTCACCGCGTCCGTGCCCTCCTCGGCCGCGGGTCTCCCGTGGCGGGCGGCGACGTACGACCAGTTCGCGCTCGGCGGCTGGCTCCAGTCGGACCCCCAGACCGCCGACGTGCCCGCCGACGCCTCGCTGCTCCTCGGCTCGCCCGAGGTCCCGGCGCCGGACCTCTACGCCACGATCTCGGTGGCCGTCCAGCCGGTCGGCTACCACGACACCCGGCTCCTCACGCCGGGGCTGGCGTCCACGGTGGGGATGCCGTCCACCCTCGCGATCAGCGGCGTCGAGGGCTGGTTCGCCTACGACGACGTCGCGCCGGACACGGCGTACACGGCCACGGCCGTGGTGCCCCGCCTCACCGACCTCAACGGCATCACGCAGAACAGGCTCCGCGCCGCCTCGACCGTCTACCCGGCGGACGTCACGGCAGAGTACACGCAGGTCCCCCAGGGCTCCATGGGCCCGTACGCCCGGGAGCTGCTCCAGACGGTGATGGCCAAGTCGCCGAGCAAGAACCCGTACGACCTGGCCAACACCATCCAGCAGTACCTGCGCAACGGGCCCTTCACCTACACCACCGACGTCCGGGGCGTGAACTGCCAGAATGCGAGCGCGGTCGAGTGCTTCGCCCAGTACCGCGAGGGCTACTGCCTGCACTACGCGTCCACGATGGCGATCCTGCTCCGGGCCGCCAACCCGTCCAACCCCATCCCGACCCGGCTCGTCCAGGGGTTCCTGCCGTCTGCGATCGTGGGCGGGCAGGAGACGGTCCTCAATCGTCAGGCCCACGCGTGGGTCGAGGTCTTCTTCCCGGGCTACGGCTGGATCCCCTTCGACCCGACCGGCGGCGGCGTGGGGCGGCCGGCCGCGATCCCGGCCGGCGCTCCTGTGCCATCCGCCGCGGCGCCGGTCCAGACCCCCGACGAGGGGCCGCTCAAGCCGGTCCCCACCCGCCGCACGGTGCCGGCCGACGGATCGGGCGGCGTCACGCCGCCGCCGCCGTCCCAGTCCACCGACCGGGCGCTGGCCCTCCTCCTCGCGGGGCTCCTCGTTCTGGGCCTCGGCTCGCTGATCGCGGTGGCCTGGTGGCGCGGGCCGCGCGGCGAGATGAGCCCGGACACGGCGTGGAGCGCGGTGTCGCGGCTGGCGTCGCGGTTCGGATTCGCGCAGCGCCCGACGGAGACCGTGTACGAGTACGCGACCTCGCTCGGCGAGCTTGTCCCGGTGGCGAGACCCGACATCCGGACGGTGGCCGAGGCGAAGGTCGAGACGACCTACGCCCGGGTCCAGCTCCCGCCCGAGCGCGAGCAGGCGGTGGCCTCGGCGATGCGGCGCCTCCGGCTGTCGCTGACGCGGCTGGTGTTCGCGCGGATCCTGCGCCGCGGGCGCCGGCGCTGAGGCGGAACCTCCGCCACGGGCTCTGGGCGGCGTCTCTCCCGGCAATCCGGGAGCCGTGCGCAGGCGAGGGGCGAGGTCGCGGCTACATCGCCCCGGAGCGTGACCGGCGGTCGGCCGTCTCGCGCTCCAGCTCGTCCTCGATGGGGGCGAGGTGGCCGGTCCAGTTGTGCGCGCGGAGCACGGGGCGGCCGCCCCGGAACTCCACCACGGAGATCCCGGTCAGCCCCATCGAGAACGACCAGAACTTCGCGAGCGGCAGGTCGAACAGGGCGAGCATGACCACCTTGAACACGCCGTCGTGGGCCACGAGGACGGACCACGGCTGGGCTGCCGCCTGGCCAGCCCCGCTGTAGCCGTGGACCTGCGGGCGGTCGGTGGTGCCACGAGGGTAGCCACGCCCCAGCTCGTCGAGCACGCGCGCGAGGGCGGGGCGCACCCGGGCGTCCACATCGGCGACGGACTCCCCGCCGGGCGCGTGCATGGCCAGCGGGTCCTGGCGCCAGCCGGCGATCTCGGCGGGCCAGCGGCGCCCGATCTCGTCGGCGGTCACGCCCTCCCACTCGCCCTGGCCAATCTCGAGGAGCCCGCGCTCGGGGCGCAGGACGGGGAGGGGAGGCGCGTCGGCCTCGGCCCCGTCCCCAGTCCGGAGGTCAGCCATCGCCGAGGCCACGGCCCGCGCCGTGTCCGCCGCCCTGCCCAGCGGCGAGTGGGCGATCTCCCGTGGCAGCCCACCGGGAACGGGCAGCGCCGGGGAGGCGTGGGGTCGGGCCAGCCGCTCGCCGGCGAGCGCTGCCTGCCGCCGCCCGAGCGCCGGGAGGGGCGCCTCCGCCTGGCCCTGGAAGCGGCCCTCGCGGATCCACTCGCTCTCCCCGTGCCGCAGGAGCACAACCGTCGCGTCGAGGCCGTCGGGGGCCAGCGGCGAGCCGTCCGGGCGGCCCGTGAACGGGCCGGTGGAGCTCACCGCCGCCCGCCGAGCGCGACCGACCAGACGTCGATCACCGACTCGTCGGCTCGGATCGCGGCCAGCACCGACGGCGGAGGGTCGTCATCGAGCGCGAGCACCATGAACGCGTCGGCCCGGGGCGCGGACCGGGCGAGGGTCATCGAGCTGATGTTGACGTCCGCCTGGCCCAGCATCACGCCCACGCGGCCCACGGTCCCCGGCCGGTCCCGATGGCTGGTGATCAGCATGTGCTCGGCCGGCGCGAGGTCCATCGCGTAGCCGCCCAGCTGGACCAGCCGAGGCTCGCCGCGGGCGACTGTCCCGGCGACGGTGATGCTCCCGCCGTCCGACTGCGCGCTGAGCGTGAGCAGCGAGGCGAACGCCCCGGCGTCGGGCGTCTTGCGCTCGACCACCGTGATCCCGCGCGCCCTGGCCAGCGTGGCCGCGTTGACCAGGTTGACGCGCTCCTCGGTGGTCGCCTCGAGGAGCCCGCGCAGGACCGCCGCGACGAGCGACGACGCGTCGTAGGTCGCCGGCTCGCCCGCGATCTCGATCGTGAGCGTGTGCGGGGCGCCCGGGACCATCTGGGCCGCGAACTGGCCGAGGGTCTCGGCGAGCGGCAGGTAGGGCGCGATCGCCTGCGCCGTCTCGGGCGTGAGCAGCGGGGCGTTGACGGCGTAGCGCGCCGGGCGCCCGTCGAGCACCTCGAGGACCTGTTCGGCCACCTCCTCGGCGACGGCCACCTGCGCCTCCTCGGTGGATGCGCCGAGGTGCGGCGTGAGGAGCGTGTTCGGCGCCTCGAGGAGCGGGTTGCCCGTCGGCGGCTCGGCGGTGTAGACGTCGATGCCTGCACCGGCCACCCGGCCGCCATGGAGTGCCGCCGCGAGGTCAGCCTCGTCGATCACGCCGCCGCGGGCCACGTTGAGCAGCAGCACGCCCGGCTTCATGCGCTCGATGACCGCGGCGTTGATCAGCCCGGTCGTCGACTTGGTCTTGGGCACGTGGACGGTGATGACGTCCGAGCGGGTGACGATGTCGTCGAACGAAACCAGCTCGACGCCCAGGTTCGCCGCCTGCTCGGGGGTCACGAACGGGTCCGATGCGATGACGGTCATCTGCAGCGCACGGGCTCGCACGGCGATCGCCTGCCCGATCTTGCCCAGTCCGACGATGCCCAGCGTCTTGCCCCGGACCTCGATGCCGGTGAACTGCGAGCGCTTCCACTCGCCCCGGCGCATCGACGCGTCGGCGGCGGCGGTCTTGCGCGCGAGCCCGAACAGCAGGGCCAGCGTCAGCTCGGCGGCGGCGATCGTGTTCCCGGTCGGCGCGTTGACGACCGTGATGCCCGCCCGCGTGGCCGCCTCGAGGTCCACGTTGTCCACGCCGACTCCGGCGCGGCCCACGACCACGAGGCGCGTCCCGGCCGCGATCATCTCGGCGTCCACCTTGACCTGGCTGCGGACGACCAGCGCGTCGTACTCGGACAGGATCGAGATGATCTCGGCGCGCGGAAGGCCGAGGCGCTCGTCCACCTCGTGGTGGCGGCGGAGCAGCTCGAGGCCCTCGGGCGCGAGCGATTCGGCGACCAGGATCCGCATCACCGGGCCTCCGCGGCGACCAGCGCCGCCTGGGCGGCCGCGACGCCGGCGCCGGGCTGGACCTCGATCCCCGCCTCGATGGCCTGCGCCTCGATCGCGCTGACCGCCGCGATGATGTCGTCGGTGGTGACCGAGCCCAGGTGCCCGAGCCGGAAGATCCGGCCCTTCAGCTTGCCCTGGCCGCCGGCGAGGATGAGGCCCCGGCGCTTCAGCCCTCCGTTGAACGCCTTCCAGTCGAGCCCCTGGGGGATCCAGGCCGCGGTGACGGTCTTGGACGCGACCGCGTCGTCGGCCAGCAGCTCGAAGCCCAGGGCCCGGAGGCCGGCCCGCGTTGCGGCGGCGCAGGCGGCGTGGCGAGCGTACACGCCCTCTCCTTCGGCCTGCATCAGGCGGATGCCCTCGTCAACCTGGTACATCACGGCCACGGCCGGGGTCCACGGGCTCTCGCCGTTGACCTGCGAGTCGCGATGGCGCCGCAGGTCGAGGTAGAAGCGGGGCATGCGCGCGGTCTCGGCAGCCGCCCACGCCCGCGGCCCCACCGCGGCGAACGCCATGCCCGGCGCCGACATCCACGCCTTCTGCGAGCCCGTGACCACGAGGTCGCACCCCCAGGCGTCCATCGCGAACGGCACCGCGCCCAGTGCCGAGATGCCGTCCACGAGCACCAACGCGTCGGGCGCCGTCTCGCGCACCGCCGCCGCGAGCGCCGCGATGTCGCTTGTCACGCCCGTCGAGGTCTCGTTGTGGGTGAGGAGCACGGCCTTGAGACCCGGGATCGCCGCCGCCGCCTCGCGCACCGCCGCGGGCTGGGGCGCTTGGCCCCACTCGACCTCGAGCTTCGTCACCGCCGCGCCGTAGACCTCGGCCACCTTGGCGAACCGGTCGCCGAACGCGCCCATGGTCACGGCCAGCACGGCGTCGCCCGGAGAGAGGACGTTGACCACCGCCGCCTCGAGGCCGCCCGTGCCCGCGCAGGTCAGCAGGATCACGTCGTGCTCCGTCCCGAAGAACGGCTTCATCGCCGCCTCGACGCGCTTGGTGAGCGCCTTGAACTCGTCGCCGCGGTGATTGACCATCTGGCGCCCGCCGGCCTCGCGCACCGAGGGAGGCAGGGCGGTCGGCCCGGGGATGCGCAGGTTGGGCTCGAAGCGGGTCATCGGGTTCCTCCAGGCGGGCGCGAGGGAATGGGCTGCATGGTGGCGGAATGGCGCCCCCGCGTCCACTGTGGTAGATATGACGTCATATGAAGACGGTCCGGACAACCATCCTGCTCGACGCCGACCTGCTCGACCGGCTTGACCGCCATGTGCGGCGCCAGCGCACCACCAAGACGTCCGTCATCGCCGCGGCGCTCGAGGCGTGGCTCGAATCGAACGGGGCGGCGCCCGAATTCCCGTTCCTGGGCATCGGCCGCAGCAACCACGGGCGCCTTTCGCTCGACGGGCGGGCGATCACGCGACGCGAGGCCGGTCGGCGGCAGGGCGGGTCCTGACGATGGCCGTGCTGCTCGACCCCTCCGTGGTCGTCGCGGCGGCGGATGCCGCCGACCTCAACCACCGGGCAGCGGCGGCCTGGTTCGAGCGCGTGGACGAGCCGCTCCTGCTGGGAGCCCTGTCGCTCGCGGAGATCGACGTGCTGCTCCAGCGCGAGCTGGGTGCCGCGGCGTCGCTGGCCGTGGTGGCGAGCGTGGCGGCCGGGTCGATCCGCCTCGTGGCGCCCACGCCCGAGGACATGCGGCGCGCCGCGGAGCTCATCGGGGAGGCGGCCGAGCATCGGCCCCGTCTCGCGGACGCGCTGCTCGTGGCGACGGCGGAGCGGCTCGGGATCCGCCGGGTAGCGGCGTTCGACCGGCGGCCGCTGGCGGTGTTCCGGCCGCGCCACATGAAGAGCCTCGACTTCGAGCCGTAGCCCGCCGGCAGGCGAAGCTTCCGGGCAAACGAAAACGGGGCCGGCGGACCGGCCCCGTTCGTTGGGCGCTTGGCGCGGCTAGAGGTGCTTGATCACCACGGTGCCGGCCTGGACGTCATGGAAGCCCTGGCGCTTGCTGCTCTGCGATGCCGTGTACAGCAGGTAGATGGTGTACACGATCACGGCGAGGTTGAGGAGCAAGCCGAGGAAGGCGAGGGTGAGGCTGCTGCCGAAGACGGCACTCAGCGCGTAGCCGGCTGCCATCGGGCCGAACAGAAACGCCCAGCGTCGGATGGCCTGGGGCTGGGTCAACGTCGCGCCGTCGGCCGCATTCACGGTCTCGAGCTTGAGGACCTTCTGGCCGGGCGAGGCGCGCATCGTCGTCCAGGTGTAGACGAAGTAGACGGCGCTTCCAACCAGCCAGAGAGCACCGATCACGAGGCCGATGATGAAGACCATCCCGAACCCGGCGGTCAGGAGAAGGCTTCCGACAAGGATGCCCCAGACGAGGGTCCAGACCACGCCCAGGATGATCCCGTCGATCACGTACGCGATGATCCGGGTCACCAGGTCGGCGTAGACGACACCCGGCGCGGGCCCAACCTCCACAGGAGCCTGCTGGAAGTTGGGGTTGAACCCGCCCGGAGCGCCCGCCGGCGGGGGCTGCGGTGCCTGCCAGTTGCCAGAAGGCGGAGGGGGAGTAGGTGCGCCCCCGGCCGGATCCGTCATCGTGGACCTCCCTCAACGGCGCACCGTGCGCCAAGGGGTGAAGCATACGTCGCGGAGGACAAGGTTTGGAGCCCCACCATCGTCAATTCTGGGCAGGACTGCCGGCGAACGGGTGTTCCTCGGGTTCGGGCCATGTCATCATTCGTTCTGACGTCACGCCATGCAGACATCGAGGACCCATGCGCATCCGTGCCGCGAAGTTGGAAGAGCTCGCGCCCAAGGTGCGCGAGCGCGCGTTGAGCCCGCGCCAGCTGGCCGCCCTGCAGCGCGAGGAGGAGATCCGCAAGGCGTTCGCGCGCCTGCGCAGCGACGACGACATCGTCGCGATCGAGCTCGACCCGGCGGACAAGGTGCCCACCATGCGGGCCGCCGTGAAGCGGGTGATCGCTGCCCACCGCCCGGACGTCAACATGGCGATCCGGGGCAGGACCATCTACGTTTCGACCGCGAACTTGCCGGGCGGCCGCGGCCGCAAGCCGAAGGCCGGCTGACCGGGACAACTCACGGGCTCGGCCGGCCGTCCAGGCGCGTCGTCGCGCCGATGGGGCTGCGTCACGCGCCCTCATGCGCTCCGAGATTCCCGCGACGGGACGTTCGGCTCTCACGTGGGCCCGGATGGCGCCGCGCGAGCTGGGGGGTTGACGGGCCGTCCCCGGCGCAGTTCAAGGTGACGTGCGAGGCGCAGGCGGAGCTCGACGCGCCGGCCGGGCGATGGAGGCGATGCACCTTGTCCGTCCCGCCAGATCCGCCCCTCCTATCGCCCCCCGGAGGCGGTTATCCAATGCGCGCCGTGGTCCCCGTGCTCAGCACCCCGATCAGATCCGCTCGTATCGCCCCGGGGAGGCGATACGAGTGAAGTTTGCGGGATAAGCGCCCCCCGGCGGCGATAGGAGCGAGGCGGACTCAGGAATCGACGTGGGCGCCCTGCCGTTCGGCGGAGCGCCCACGTTCTGCGGTCGATGCGGTGGCGAGCCCTAGGACGCGCTGCCCCCCTTGAGGGCGGCCAGGCGGGCGTCGACTTCGGCGTTGCTCTCCTCGTCCTCGAGGCTTGCGAACTGCGAATCGAGTGAGCTCGCGGCGACCTCTGCCATCCCGGTGGCCCTCGCCTCCTCGTGGCGGATCTTCTCCTCGAACCGGGCGACCTCGCTCGTCGGGTCCATGACGTTGACGCTCTTGAGCGACTGCTGGACCTGGACCTGCGCCTGGGCCATCTTGGCGCGGGCGATCAGCTGGTCGCGCTTCTGGACCAGCTCCTCGCGCTTGGCGCGCATCTGGTTGAGCCCGTTCTTGAGCTGCTCGACGAGCGCATTCTGCTGCTCGATCTGGGGGGCGAAGGCCTTGACCTGGTCCTCGTAGGAGATCTGGCGCTTGAGCGCAATCCGAGCGAGGTTGTCGAACTTGTCGGCGTCGGGATTGCCGGCGGCCCGCAGCTCGTCGGCCTTCTTCGAGGCGGCGGCGGCCTTGGAGCCCCAGTCGGCGGCTGCGTCGGCGGCCTCCTTCGCGTCCTCCTCCTGGAGCCGGAGGTTGCCGATGGTCTGGGCGACGGCCTCCTCCGCCTCGCGGATGTTGTCCGTGAAGTCTCGGACGAGCTGGTCGAGCATCTTCTGCGGATCCTCGGCCCCGTCGATGAGCGCGTTGACGTTCGCCCGAACGAGCTGGCTGACGCGTCCGAGGATCGATGACTGGGCCATGACTGCCCCTCCAGCTGCTGGCGGCCCCGGGTGGAGCCGCGATCAGTCCATTAGGTGCGCGGGGATCGCAGCGCGGGTGTCGACCATCGTACGCGCGGCGGACGCTGACGACGTTGGCGACAGGCCGCCGGGCTCGTCGC
The DNA here is from genome assembly GCA_021786915.1 of Chloroflexota bacterium. Next base: position 298 of record JAJYMP010000538.1, on the reverse strand, counting down.
CTGCGGGCCGTGAACCGTCACCATCGGCCGCTCCCGGACGAGCCGCCCCCGCCGCCGAACGAGCCGCCGCCCGACGAGCCGCCGAAGCCGCCGCCCCCGCCCCAGCCCCCGCCGAATCCGCCGAACCCGCCGCCCCCGCCGAACGGCCCGCCCCCGCGTCGCCCGCCGCCGCTGAGCATGCCGCCGATGATCCCGCCGATGATCGCCCCGGCCAGGTCGGCGCCCGCGCCGCCGCCGCCCCCACCGCCGCGCCATGGATCGTTCCAGTTGCCGTAGTCGCGCTGGGCGAGGGATTCGG
>JAJYMP010000595.1 GCA_021786915.1 Chloroflexota bacterium | reverse complement strand
CGTGTTTCGATCGGGCCTGCCGATCACGATAATGGGCCTCGACGTGACCCACCAGGCGCTGCTCGACCGCGCCTCCGCGCAGGCGCTGCGGGGCATCGGCACCCGCTCGGCCGTGATCGCGGCCGAGCTGACCGAATTCGCCCTCGAGCGGAACCTCGCGTGGTCCGGCTCCACCACCTCGGCGGTCCACGACGCCGTCGCCATCGCGCACCTGGTCGCTCCTGACCTCGTCACCGTGGCGCGCTACCAGGTGGCGGTCGAGACGGGCCACGGCCCGGCCCGCGGGCGGACCGTCTGCGATGGGCTGCCGAACCGCCTCCGTCGCCGGGGCCTCGAAGCCAACGCCGACGTCGGCATCGCCATCGACCGCGGCCGGTTCGTCGGCCTGCTCCTGGACGCGTACGCGAGGCTCCCGTGAACGCCGACAGCACCGCCGTTCCCGATGGAGGCCCGGCCCGCCGCACGCCGGTCATCATCGACTGCGACCCGGGCCACGACGACGCGCTGGCGATCGCCCTCGCCCTCGCCCGGCCGGAGCTCCAGGTGCTGGGGATCACCACGATCGGCGGCAATGCGCCGCTGGCGGCGACGACGCGCAACGCGCTGCGGGTGCTCGCGCTGCTGGGCCGCCCGGACGTCCCCGTGGCCGCCGGGCCTGCCCAGCCCCTGGTCCGTGCCCTCGAGACGCGCCCCAGGTGCACCGTGCTGATCGAGGCCGTCGCGAGTTACCGCTGACCTGCTGCCGCCGCGGGCTCCGCCGGTAATCGGCGAGCCCGGCGGGTGGGCCGGGCTCGTGGCGGTGGCTGCGGTCGGACGCGCTCGCGGTGATCAGCCCGCCGGCGTGAGCCAGACCGGGTACTCGGTCACGTCCACGGTCGAGCCGTCCTTGGCCGAGAGGTCGAACACTCGCAGCGTGCCCCACTGGGCCTTGGCGACCGTGTAGGGGACGCTGGTCGAGAAGGTCCCCCAGCAGCCGGTGCCGCAGGAGGCCATAACCTGCTGGTCGGCGAGCACCTTGCCCTTGGCGTCCTCGACCTGGACCCGGAAGACGGCCTCGAACACATTCGCGACGCCCGACACGACGACCGGGTTGCCGGCGCCGGCGCCCCACGCCGGGTGGTCCACGAAGATCGCGCGCAGGAGCTGGCCCTGATAAGCGGAGCGCTGGCCGGCGATCCCGCTCGCGGGCTGTCCGTCGAACTGGAAGACGACCGACTTGACCGTGGCGAACTGGGTCAGCGTGTAGACGACCTGGCCGTACCGCGCGTCGGGCGCGGACTGCGAGTAGCCGGCCTGGAACTCGCTCGAGAGGTTGACGGTGGCGACGCCGCTCTTGATCGCGAGGCCGAGGAGCCGGGTCGAGGCGGGAACCGCCGAGCGGAGTGCCGGGTTCGCGTCCAGCTCGTCGGCACTCGGGCCCGCGATCAGCTGGCGCATCGCCGCGGCGGCGACGCCGGTCGTGGCCGGGATCGTGCGCAGGACCGGGACGAGGCCGGTCTGGCCGAGCACGAAGTATGCGCGGACGAGCGTGGTGCCCGAAGCGGTCGGCGACGCCGTGGGGGTCGGCGCGGCGGGCGTGGCACTGGCGGCCGACGACGTGGGCGACGATGCCGGAGCGGACGTGGCGGGCGCGGCGGCCGTGGGGCTGGCCTGGCCGGTGGGCCCCGGCGTGGCGTCGCCCGAGGGCGGGGCGACCGATGCGTCGCCGGTGGGGGCGGGCGAGGACGGGCTGCCGAGCGGACCGGCCGTCGGCGTGCAGCCGACGAGGGCGAGGGCAGCGGCGAGGGCGAGGAGGGCGGTGACTGGACGGCCGGCGGTTCGCATGGCCGGGACCTCGATGCGGGTTCCGAACGGCTCAAGGATCCTGCCGGCGGATCACCCCGGCATCGCTGGCCGGTAACGGTTCCGTCACGGGCGAGGACGGCAGCGTGAGCGCGAAGACGAGGCCTCCCCCCGGGCGCGGCCGCGCCCGCAGCGATGCGCCGATCAGCCCCGCGTGCTCGGCGGCGATCGCGAGGCCCAGCCCCGACGACCCGCCCCGCCGCGACGGGTCCGCCTTGTAGAAGCGCTCGAACAGGTGGGGGAGCGAGGCGACCGACACGCCCGGACCGCGATCGGCGACCGTGATCACCGCCCCGTCGCGGACGGGGGCCAGCGACACCTCGACGGGCGCTCCCGTCGCGTGCTCCCGGGCGTTGTCGAGCAGATTGCCGAGGATCCGGTCAAGACGCCGGGGGTCGGTCCTGGCGAGGAGCGGGGCGGCGGGTACCGTGACTGCGGCGTCCGGGAGGCGCGCAGCGGCCACCGCGCGGACGACGCGACCGAGGTCCACGTCCTCGAGGGCGGGGCGCTCCGCCTCCGCGTCGAAGCGCGAGATCTCCAGGAGATCGTCGACGAGCGTCCGCACCCGGCGCAGGTCGCCCGCCAGCAGCTCGCCGGCACGCCGCGCATCGGGCGGCAGGTTGGCCAGCGCAGGCTCGATCAGCGACGCCTCGGCGATGAGCGCCGCGAGCGGCGTGCGGAGCTCGTGGGCCACGTCGGCCACGAACTGGCGGTTGCGGCCCTGGGCCTCCTCGAGCCGGGCCACCGTGGCCTCGAGCGAGGCCGCCATGCGGTTGAGCTCGGTCGCGAGCCCGGCGAGCTCGTCGCGGCCCCCTGCCGGCACCCGCGCCGCGAGATCGCCGCCCGCGATCCTGCGCGCGGCGATGGCGGCGGCACCCACCGGGCGCAGGATCCCGCGGGCGATGATCCCGGCGGCCACCAGCGCGACGAGGACGGCCAGCAGCCCGGCGCCGGCGAGCCCGACCCGCAGCTGCGCGAGCGCCTCGTCGACCGGCCGGGCGTCGAACACGAAGTAGAGGTCCGGCGGCGCCGCCCCCTGCCGCCCGCCGACGACGAGTGAGCTCACGCCGCGCAGGTCCTGCCACGCGTACCCCAGCTGGCCCGACGCCACGATGGAGCGGAGCTCGGGATTGATCTCCGCCAGCGCGCCGGCGAGCTGCTGCGGCGCGAACACGTCGCCGCCCCCGTAGTCGGCGATGGTCGCGACGTCGCCGCGGAACTGGAAGGCGGCCGGCAGCCCGCTCGCGGCGAACGCGGCGGCGGTCGTCGGGGCTGGGTCCTCCGCCGGGAGCAGCACCGAGAGGTTGAAATTGGCCTGTCGTCGCGCCTCGGACACCATGGAGGCGCGCAGCGACGCGTCGACGAAGGCGTACACGCCGACGCCGATCCCTGCCACCGTCACCGCGACCAGCGCCACGAGCGTCAGGGCCAGCCGCGTCCGGAGCCCGCCCGGGACCCGAATCCGGCGTCTCATCCGGCCCTCGCGCTCGCTTCCCGCTGGCGTGGTCAAGGGTCCGGCCGCACGGCCTTGTAGCCGGCGCCGCGGACCGTGACGATCAGCGTGGGGTTGGCCGGGTCCGCCTCCAGCTTCGCGCGAAGCCGTCCGACAGCGACGTCGACGAGCCTCGAGTCGCCCAGGAAGTCATAGCCCCAGACGTGGTCGAGGAGCGTTTCGCGGGCCAGGACGCGCCCGGGCTGGCGCGCGAGCTCGAGCAGGAGGTCGAACTCGGTGCGGGTCAGCCCGAGCTCCCGGCCGTCGAGGGCCGCGGTGCGGCCGGCCGCGTCGATGGACACGGGCCCCAGGATGATGTGCTCCTCGCTCGCGCCGGACGGCGCCTCGCCGGACCTCCGCCGCAGCGCCGCCCGCACCCGCGCCACGAGCTCGGGCATCTCGAACGGCTTCTTCACGTAGTCGTCTGCGCCGGACTCGAGGCCCACCACGACATCGATGGTGTCGGCCCGGGCGGTCAGCATCACGACCGGCGTCGTCGCCACGCGGCGGATCGCGCGCAGCACCTCAAGGCCGTCGAGCCTCGGCAGCATCACGTCGAGCAGGACCAGGTCGGGCGTCTCGGCCCGCCAGCGCTCCAGCCCCTCGGCGCCGTCAGCCGCGGTGGTCACCGTGAAGCCGGCTCCGCGAAGCCCGAGCGCGGTCACCTCGCGGATCGACGGGTCGTCCTCGACCAGCAGGATTCGGGCGTCCACGGGGTCGAGTATCGCCCTGGCGCGCTCAGCTCGCGCCGCGTTCGCGCTCGAGCTCGCGGAGTCGCGCGTCCGAGATCCCGAGCTGGTGCGCCGCCTCGTGGCGCACGGTCTCGCGCACGCGCTGGCGGACCCCCTCCGCGGTCACCGCCGACCGCAGGCACGGGCCGCGGAAGATGGTGATCTTCGACGGCTGGAGGCTCAGGTCGGCCCCAAGCACGGCGCGGTGGACGCCCTCGAACAGGCCGTACATCCCGGGTACGCCCAGGCGCGTGAGCTGCTCGGCCGTCGGCTCGTCCTCGATCAGCACCGCCAGCGATCCGAGCCCGGCCCGGAACGCCTCGGGCAGCTCGTCGAGCGCGTCGAACACCCAGTCCTCGAACGTCGCCTCGTCGATATCCGGGAGCATCGCGTCCATGCCGGTGAGGTTACCGTCGCGGCCGTCGCATGTCGCCCCGCCGGCTGTCGAGGCCACGACCAGCCCCCCGCTTCAGGGTCGGGGTGATCCCGCCGATCCCCTCGTCATGGGGGGTGCGATCGGACGTCCACCGGTCCCATCCTGAAGCCCGGCGGGCGCCGTCTGCTGGCTGCACGCATCCGGTGGCGAGCCCGCCGGCGAGGAGACGTCGAGACTCGTGACGACCGACACGACCCTGACGAGCAGAGGGCGTCGAGACGCCGCCGGACGGGCGACCGCGCGGTCCGTCGAGCGTGCCGCAGCCGAGCACGATCGGCTCGTCACCGCCATCGAGCAGTCGAGTGACGGTGTGCTGGTGCTCGACGCCGCCAGGCGGGTCAGCTACGCGAACGGCGCCCTGCTCACGATGAGCGGCTTCAACCGCGACGAGCTCTACGGCCGCACCCCAGCCGTCCTGTTCGGCGGCCCCGCCAGCGGCGGCCTCCCCGCGGCTATCGAGCGCGGGAGCCCATGGTCCGGCTCGCACCCGGCGTGGACCGCGGACGGGCGGACGTTCGAGGCCGAGTGGGCGCTGACCCCGACGACGGGGGGCGACGGCACCCTCTCCGGCATGGTTGCGGTCGCCCGGGACCGCAGCCGGGAACGAGCGCTCGAGGCCCAGGTGGCGCGGATCCAGCGGCTCGAGGCGCTCGGGCAGCTGTCGGCGGGGATCGCCCACGACTTCAACAACCTGCTCGCAGCGATCCTCGGCTACGCGGGGATGCTGCGCGATGCGGTGGAGGGCGACGACACCGCCGAGGGCGACGTGGAGGAGATCGTGGCCGCCGCCGACCGGGGCGCCGCGCTGGTCCGGCAGCTCATTGCCTTCAGCCGCAAGCAGGTCCTCCGCCCCGAGGTCGTGGACCTCAACGCGGTCGTGGTCGAGATCGCGCCGATGCTCAGGCGGCTCATCGGGGAGAACGTCCACCTCGAGACCGTCCTGCACGGCGACCTGGCTCGTGTGCTCGCGGACCCCGGCCAGCTTGAGCAGGTGCTCGTCAACCTCGCCACGAACGCCAGAGACGCGATGCCGGGCGGCGGACGCCTGACCATCGAGACCGCGAACGTCCAGCTCGACGAGGTCTACGCGAGCCAGCACGCCGGCGTCACCCCCGGCCGGTTCGTGCTCCTCGCCGTCAGCGACACCGGCGGGGGGATGGACACGGACACGCTCTCGCACATGTTCCACCCGTTCTTCACGACGAAGGGTCCCGAGCACGGCACGGGTCTCGGCCTCGCCACGGTCCACGGCATCGTCACGCAGGCCGGCGGCCACGTCTGGGCGTACAGCGAAGTGGGCCGCGGCACCAGCTTCAAGGTGTACCTGCCGCGCGTGGACCGGGCGGCCACGCCGCGGGCGGATCGCGAGCGACCCGTTGTGGCCGGGGGTACCGAGACCGTCCTCCTGGTCGAGGACGAGCCCGCGATCCGGAGCCTCATCGCCCGCGTGCTGGACCGGGCCGGCTACCACGTGCTCGTCGCGCAGGACCCGCACACCGCGCTCTTCCTGCCGGCCGCGGATCTCGAGACGGTGGACCTGCTCCTGACCGACATGGTGATGCCCGACCTCTCGGGCCCCGAGCTCGCGGCGATCATGCTCGACCGCGTCGCGGGCCTCCGGGTCCTGTGCATGTCGGGCTATGCGGAGCAGTCGGCGGCCTACCAGGGCCTCGGCGGCGCGGTCGCGGACTTCATCGCGAAGCCGTTCACGGCCGACCAGCTGCTCGGCCGGGTGCGCAGCCTGCTCGACGACCGGGTCTACGTCGGCTGACGCGCGTCGCCATCCGCCTCGCGCCCGCGGCCGGCTCCGCTTCCCCGTTCCGACGGGAGCGCGGCCATCGGCGACGGTGCCGGCGCCGTCCAGGCCGGGGGCGCCGGCTCCTCGATGGGCGGCAGGAGCGGCGTGCCGGTGATCAGCCTCGTCCCGCGACCGCTCGTGAAGAAGCTCCACGCCCAGCGGACCATGACCACGATGCGATTGGCGAAGCCGATCAGGTAGAAGATGTGGATCCCGAGCCACATCACCCAGGCGACGAACCCGCCCTGCCGCCCGAGCGGCCCGAGCCAGCCGATGTTCGTCACGCCGCGGAGCCGCCCGATGACCGCCACGTCGCCCTTGTCCCGGTAGCGGAACGTTCCCGGCGGGCGACTATCGAGGCGGGCGAGGACGGATCGACCCGCCCAGCGGCCCGACTGGATGGCGCCCTGCGCGACGCCCGGCACCGGCCGGCCATCCTTCCACGGCTGCACTGCGGCGTCGCCGAGCGCGATGATCTCGGGGTGGCCCGGCACGGTGAGGTCGCGGCCGACGAGGATCCGGCCGGCGCGGTCGGTCTGGGCGCCCGTCGCCTCCGCCACGCGACGGACGAAGGTGGACGCCTGGACGCCCGCTGCCCACAGCGTGGTGCGCGCGGGGATCGTCTCCTGGGCGCCGTTGTGGACGACGGTGACCTTGTGGGAGTCGACGTCGATGACGCGAGTGCCCGTGCGCACGTCGACGCCCAGCCTGGCCAGCTGGCGGGCGGCCGAAACGGAGCGGTCGGGCGGGTAGGGCGGCAGGATCCGGTCCAGCGCCTCGACGAGGATGATCCGGGCGTCCGGCGAGTGGATCGAGCGGAAGTCCCGCTTGAGGGTGTCGTTGGCGATCTCGCCCATGGCGCCAGCCAGCTCCACGCCGGTGGGCCCGCCGCCGATCACCACGAACGTCATCCACTCCTCGCGGCGCTCGAGGTTCTGCTCGCGCTCGGCGGCCTCGAACGCGATCAGGATCCGGCGGCGGATCTCGAGGGCGTCGTCGATGGACTTGAGGCCCGGCGCGTTGGGTGCCCACTGGTCGTTGCCGAGGTACGAGTGGCGCGCACCGGTGGCGACGATCAGCGTGTCGTAGCCCACCGGGCCGCCGTCGGACAGCAGCACCTCGCGGCGCCCGACGTCGATGCCCACCGCCTCGCCCAGGAGCACGCTCGTGTTCCGGCGCTTGCGCAGGATCGAGCGCAAGGGCTGCGCGATGTCGCCCGGGGAGATGGCGCCGGTGGCGACCTGGTAGAGCAGGGGCTGGAAGGTGTGGAAGTTGCGGCGGTCCACGAGGGTGACGGTGACCCGGGGGTCACGGCCCAGGACGCGGGCGGCGTTGAGCCCGCCGAAGCCGCCGCCGATGATCAGCACGCGATGCGGAGACATGGCGGCGCCATCGTCGCACGGATCCCGCGCGGGGACGGCTGCGACCGGGTCGCGACCTGGGTGCGGGTCGGTCGGGGCCGTGCGCCGCGCGGACGCGGCTCCGGTCAGCCGCCGCGGGCCAGCGTCTCGCCGTCCACGAGGAGCTGGTCGCGGATCGCCGCCGAGGTCGCCTCGGCATAGACCCGGCAGAGCGGTTCCGTGCCCGACGTCCGGATCATCACCCACGAGCCGTCGGCGACGAAGAACTTGTAGCCGTCGTGGGTCGAGAGCTCCTGCGTGCGGACGACGGCCTGCCCGGCGAGGGTCGTCGGCGCCGCCTCGCGGAGCCCCTCCACGATGCGCCGCTTGACCGCGTCGTAGCCCGCCCGCTCGAAGTGCAGGTCCGTCCGCAGGTAGTACGAGGGCCCGGCGATCTCGTGGAAGCGCTCCATCGCCCTGGACACGGGCCACACGCCGCGCTCGCGCTCGCGGAGGAAGAGGTCCAGGAGCATCAGGTCGGCGTAGACCCCGTCACGCTCGGGGAGGTGGGCTCCAAAGCCGAATCCGCCCGATTCCTCGCCGCCGAGCATCGCGCCCGTCTCGATCATCTTGGGCCCGATGAACTTGAAGCCCACCGGAACCTCGTGGACCTCGAAGCCGTAGCGCTCGCCCAGGCGCCCGACCATGGACGTGTTGTTGACGCTGCTGACCACGGGCTCTCGCATGCCGCGGTGCTCGGCGAGGTAGTAGGCGAGCAGGCCCGTGACTTCGAGCTGGTGGATGAACGTGCCCTTCTCGTCGGCTGCCCCCGCCCGGTCGGCATCGCCGTCGAGCATCAGGCCCAGGTCGAAGCCGCCGCCGGCCAGGCGCGCGAGGGCCTCGTCGATGTTCGGGGCGATGGGCTCCGGGTTGACCCCGCCGAAGTACGGGTTGCGCTCGAGGTGGAGCTCGGTGACCCTGATCCGCCCGCCCGCGAGGAGCCGGCTGATCCATCCCGCCCCGGCGCCCCACAGCGGCTCCACCAGCACGCTCACGTCGGCGTCGCGGAGCCGGTCGAGGTCGATCGTCTTGCGGACGTGGGCCTCGTAGTCGTCATACGGGTCGAAGCGCTCGAGCAGGCCTGCCGCCTCGGCATCGGCCAGCGGCCGGCGCTCGATCGCGAGATCCCCGTTGCGCGCGATCTGCGCCTCGATGATCTTGAGGATGTCGGCGCCCGCAGCGGCACCGGTCGGCGCCTTCACCTTGAAGCCGTTGTCGGTCCACGGGTTGTGGCTGGCGGTGATGACGATGGCGGCGGCCGAGCCCCGCAGGACCACCTCGAGCGACGACATCTGGGTGGGAACGGCGTGGGTCGCGAGAGCGACGGGGATGCCGCGCGCGGCCAGCACCTCGGCCGCCGCCGCCGCGAAGTGCTCGGACGCGAACCGCCGGTCGAAAGCGATGACCACGCCCTTCGCCTGCTCGCCCCGGGCCTCGACATACTCGGCCACGCCGTCGGCACACCGGCGCACGGACTCGAAGGTGTAGTCCTCGGCGATCCGGGCTCGCCAGCCGTCCGTCCCGAAGACGATGGTGGGCGATCGGTGGGGCTCGACGGTGAACGTCACGGCGGTACCTCGGGTTGGCGCGGCGCGGCCGCGGGGTTGGCGGCGCCGGATGGGGTGGCGGGTGCAGTACCGGGAGCATAGCGGGCCCGCGGTCTGGCGAGTTCGGCTTCCCGAACACGCCTGACGGGGGTGGCATGTGGTCGCTCTTGGCGTTACACCCCTGCCAGGGGTGTTCCGGCATTCATCGTTCCGCGGCACTCGCCGGAGGCGTATTCCGGCACGGGCGGTCGGAGAGCACTCGCCTGAGGCGTGTTCTGGCAGGGCGCCGTGAGAGTGACTCGGCGCCCGGCGCCGTGCGCCCGAGCTCAGCTCGCGGCGAGCCAGTCGCGCAGCGCCGCCTCGAGGGCGTCGCGGGTCCCGTCGATCCGCCCCTCGAAGCGCACCGGGCGGCGCAGGACTGCCGCGAGCTGCGGGGGGATCGCCGCGCCGGGGGCGAGGTTCGGGACCTCGCGAACCAGCGCCAGTTCGGCGTCACCCGTCGGCATCGGCGCATCGGGCGACTGGCCGGTCAGTGCGCGCATCACGTCGCCCGCGAACTTGCCCCAGTGCGCGGTCGCCACGATCAGCGCCGGCCGGTCCTCGCCCAGCCGCTCCGCCACCTTCCACGCGACTGCGGTGTGGGGGTCGAGCAGGTAGCCGCGTTCGCGCTGGACCTCCGCAATGGTCGCAAGGCACGTGGCGTCGTCCACCCAGTCGCCGGCAAAGCTCTCGTGGAGGCGCCCCAGGGTTGTCGCGTCCACCTCGAACCGCCCGCTCGCCCGCAGGTCGGCCATCCAGCCGCGGACCCGCTCCGGGTCGCCGGTGAGGTCGAACAGGAGCCGCTCGAGGTTGCTCGAGACCAGGATGTCCATCGACGGCGAGGGCGTCCTGACCAACGCCCGGGTGCTGATGTCGTAGACGCCGGTCGTGATGAAGTCCGCGAGCACGTTGTTGCGGTTGCTCGCGCAGATCAGCTGCCCGATCGGGGCGCCCATCCGGCGCGCGTACCAGGCCGCGAGCACGTTGCCGAAGTTGCCGGTGGGCACGCAGACGTCAAGCAGCTCGCCGTCGCGCAGCCCGCCGCTGGCCCGCAGGTCGGCGCAGGCCGAGAGGTAGTAGACGACCTGCGGCAGCAGGCGGCCCCAGTTGATCGAGTTCGCCGAGGACAGCGCGATCCGGTGCTGAGCGTCCAGTTCTGCCGCGAAGGCCGCATCCTCGAACACGCGCTTGACCGCGGTCTGGCACGCGTCGAAGTCGCCCCCGACGCGCAGCACGTTCACGTTGGCGCCGGGGCGCGTCGTCATCTGGCGTTCCTGGAGCGTTGAGACGCCGGCCTCAGGGAAGAGCACGGCGACCTTCGTGTGCTCGCGGTCCGCGAAGCCCTCGAGCGCCGCCGCGCCGGTGTCGCCGCTGGTGGCGACGAGGATCAGGTACTCCCGTCCTTGGCCTTCCACGGATGCCGCGCGCTCGATCGAGGCGGAGAACAGCCGAGGCATCAACTGGAGCGCCATGTCCTTGAATGCGAGCGTCGGCCCGTGCCACAGCTCGAGGACGTGGCGGCCGGCGCCGAGGTCGCGGACGGGCGCGACGGCGGGATCGTCGAATTGCGGGCCGTAGGCGCCGGTGATGGCCGCGCGCAGCACCTCGGGCGTCAGATCCGGCTCGAACCGTGTCAGGACGCGCTCGGCGCGCTCGGGGTAGGGGAGGCCGGCGAGCGCGTCGACCTCGCCGAGGCTCAGGGTGGGCAGGGCCTCGGGTACGAACAGGCCGCCACCCGGGGCGATCCCCTCGAGGACGGCCTCGGTGAACGTGCGGGGTCGGTCAGCCAGGCCGCGCGTGTCCAGATAGCGCATCGGATGCTCCTATGTCAAGCGGCCGCCGCGAGGGCTGCCCGCGGGGTCGCCCGGAGGCGCTCATCGTGACGCATCCGGCGGTAGATCTCGTCGCTGATCCGGCGCTTCAGCGCCCGGATCGC
>JAJYMP010000608.1 GCA_021786915.1 Chloroflexota bacterium | reverse complement strand
GCACGAGGTCGGCGTCGAACCGCTCGTTGCCGGCCGACACCGGGGTGTGGATCGTGAACACGCTGTTGCCGCTGACCTGGTGCCAGGCCTCCTCGAGCGACGTGCCGCCGGCGACGAACTCGCGAGCGCGTTCCGCCAGGAGGAAGGCGGAGTGGCCCTCGTTGAGGTGCCAGACCGCGGGGTCGAGACCGAGCGCCCGCAGCGCCCGCACGCCGCCGACGCCCAGGACGAGCTCCTGGTGGAGGCGCATCTCGCGGCCGCGCACGTAGAGGATGTGCGTGATGGGCCGGTCCGAGTCGTCGTTGTCGGGCGTGTCCGTGTCGAGCAGGAGCACGGGCACGCGGCCCACCTGGGCCACCCAGACGCCGACGTGCAGGTCGCGCCCGGGGAGCTGGATGGCCACGGTCATCGGCTCACCGAGGTGGTCGAGCACACGCAGGATCGGCAGCTGCGCCGGGTCGTAGTCCGGGTAGGCGTGCTCCTGGTGGCCGTCCGCGTCGATCGTCTGGCGGAAGTAGCCCTTGCGGTAGAGGAGGCCGACGCCGACCAGCGGCAGCGCCATGTCCGAGGCCGTCTTCATGTGGTCGCCGGCCAGCACGCCCAGGCCGCCCGAGTAGATGCCGAGGGACTCGTGGAAGCCGTACTCCGCGCAGAAGTAGGCGATGGGCCCCTTGAGCTGCTTGCTGTGCTCGCGCGCGAACCAGTGGTCGGCACCGTTGGCCATGTACCGGTCGAACTCGCGCAGGATGGACTCGTACTCGGCCATGAACGCCGGGTTCTCGAGCAGCTGCGCCCACTGGACCGGCCCCGCCAGCACCGGGATCGGGTTGCGGTAGCGGGCCCACGCCCCGGCGTCGATCCGCGAGAACAGGATCCTCGCGCGGGGGTGCCAGCTCCACCACAGGTTGTACGCGATGCGCCGGAGGCCCTCGAGTTTCGGGGGCAGGTGGAAGGATGCGCCGGGCGCCGTCGGGACGTGGACGTGTGGTTCCATGGGCGCCCCATCATAGTGGGCGCGCGTCCATCACGTGAACCGGTTTACGTTCTCGTGGACCTCGACGACCTCGATACCATCGCGGCATGACCCTCCGCGCGGCGCTGCTCGCCGCCGAATGCGAGCCCTGGGCAAAGACAGGCGGCCTGGCAGACGTCGTGGACGCGCTCGCCCGCGCCCTCGGGCGGCTGCCGGAGGCCGGGCACGGGCTGGCCGCGCCCGTGGACGTGCTGCTGCCCCGCTACCGCTCGGTTCCCGTGCCTGAGGACGCGGAGCTCGAGCCGCCGCTGTCGGTTCCCGACCCGGCGGGCCGCGGAGAGATCACCGCGCACATCGTCAACGTCGCCGCTGCAGGCTACCGCCTGCGGCTCGTGGACGTCCCGGAGGCTTTCGACCGCGACGCCTTCTACGACCACCCCGACGATCCGTGGCGGTTCGCGCTGTTCTGCCGGGTGGCCCTGGCGGCCCTCAAGCGCGACGGCAGGCCCCTGGACGTGCTGCACGTCCACGACTGGCATACCGGGCCGGCCCTGATCGAGCGCGCCCGCGGCGAGGCGGCCGGCGACCCGTTCTTCGCCGACTTGGCGGTCCTGCTCACGATCCACAACCTCGCCTACCACGGCTGGGTCCCCAACGAGGCGCTCGGCGAGCTCGGGTTGCGCCGCGCGGACCCGCTCGCCGGTGACAACCCCGCGGGCATCGACCTGCTGCTCACGGCCATCGAGCGCAGCGAGCTCGCCAACACCGTGTCGCCCGGCTTCGCGGCGGAGGCGCTCACGCCCGCGTTCGGCATGGGGCTCGACCCGGCGCTGCGCGCGAAGGGCGACCGCTTCTTCGGGATCCTCAACGGGATCGACCCGGACATCTGGGACCCGTCGACGGACCCGGTGCTTGCTGCCCGCTACTCGCGCCGTGCGCCCTCCGGGAAGGCCGGCTGCCGTGCCGACCTGCTCATGCGGGTGGGGTTCGACCCCGCCGACGGGGGGATCGTGCTGGGGATGATCGGTCGGATGGATCCACAGAAGGGGTTCGACCTGCTGGCCGACGGTGCTGCCGACCTGCTCAAGGCCGGCGCCCGGATCGTGGTACAGGGCAGCGGCCACGCCTCGCTCGCCGACCCGTTCCGCGCGATGGCCGCGGCGAATCCGGGCCGCGTGGCGCTGATCGAGCGCTTCGACCGCGACATGGCCCGGCGCATCTACGCGGGCGCCGACGTGTTCCTCATGCCATCGCGGTTCGAGCCGTGCGGGCAGGGTCAGATGATCGCCCTGCGCTTCGGGACGCCGCCTGTCGTGCGCCGCACGGGGGGCCTCGCTGACTCCGTAGTCGACGCGGATGAGCATCCCGGAGAGGGGACGGGCTTCGTGTTCGACGAGGCGACGCCGGCCGCGCTGGTGGCTGCCGTGGCGCGGGCGGCGAGCCTGTATGCGGACGATGCCGAGTGGACCGCGCTGCGCGACCGGGCGATGGGCGTGGACTTCCGGTGGGACACGGGCTCGGCGCCGCGCTATCTCGACGCCTACCGGCGTGCGGTGGACCTGAGGCGCGGGCGGGCCGGCTAGGGCTTCCGCGGCGGGGCCAGCGCGCCCGTTCGAACCCCTCGATCGGCCAACCCGCCCAGTCCCGCCGACCCCGGTTCAGCGAGCGGGGACGCGGCGCGCGCCTCGCCACCCGGGCCCGCCCATGCAACACTCCATCCCGTCCCACGCCACCGCGTCCGCGCCACTCGGAGGCCCTCATGCCGAAGCAGTTCGTGATCCAGGTTGCCAACAAGCCGGGCGAGATGGCGCGCCTGGCTGAGCAGCTCGCGGCCCGGGGTGTCGACCTGCGCGCGATCGGCGGGGGCGGGCTGGGAGAGACCGGCCACTTCATCATGACCACCGCCGACGACGACGGCGCCCGCGAGGTGCTCGAGGCCGGCGGCTGGACCTTCCTCGAGGGCGAGTCGCTGCTGGCCGAGGTGGACGACCGGCCGGGTGGCATGGCGCGGCTGGCTCGCGAGCTCTCCGACGCCGGGGTCAATGTGCTCGGCCACCTGTTCATCGGACGGTGGAGCGACCGGGCCACCTTCGCGTTCGTCGTGGACGACCCCGACAAGGCGCGCCCGATCCTCGAGCGCCGCTGACTGGGCGGCTCTGGGGGGCGAGGCCTCCGGGCGCTCGGCGGCGGATCCGCGGCCCCCACCCGCGTCCCACAGGCGCGCAGGCCCGCCCCAGTCGGATGCGCTACCCGTCGCGGGGTTCATCGCCGCGTCGGTGATCGCGACCATGTGGCTGGGCACGGTTCCCAGGGCCACCGGCGATTCGGCGGTCAACGCCGTCAACGCGATGCGGACGTGGTTCCTGACCCTCGCCTTCGTGAGCATTGGCCTCGAGTTCCGCGTGTCGTCCCTGCGCGAAGCGGGCTGGAAGCCGATCGGCGTGTTCGTGACCGCGACGGCGGCAAACCTGACCCTGGCCCTCATCCTCGCCAACGTCCTGTTCGGGAGCTTCGTGGTCGGCAAGTAGGGGCGCGTTCGGGGGCCAGAACCGGCGTCCATCCGAAGGAAGAGGACTCCGGACCGGAGCGTGGCGTCGCGTCCAGGCGCCACATCCGATGCCTCGACGACGGCGGTTGCCCCGGCAAGGGCCCGGAGCGCCGACCGCTACGCGGCGAGGGCTGGCAGCTCGGCCTCGGGCAGGTCGACCACGTGTTCGCGATCGTGGGTGAGCTCGCGGAGGAGCAGAGCCAGGCTGCTTGGCAGCCGCGAGGGCCGCTCGAAGGCGACACACTCGAGCCAGGCCGCGCCGTCATGGGTGACGAGGTGCAGCTGGGTGCCGCAGTTGCAGAAGGCGGACCGACTGAGCGCCGCCTCGATGGCAACAAGGATGGAGTCGTCGTGCATGGCACGCACCTCCAGCTCCGGGGTCCCGTGCGCCGTTGCCCTGGCCTCTAGCCGGGCGAGGTCGCTCCCCGAGAGCAGTCCGCCGTGGCCCAACCTGTTCGCGCCGGAGCGCAGGATCCACGGCCCGGTCAACGGATCGCCGGTGTGGCGATTTTGCTGTTGACCGTGGCTAAATTGTGCCCGATCGGCGTCAGGTCCGCAAGTCCGACCGGGGCGCCCTGACGGTTGCGGTTCGGAACGGGGCCCGGTCCGCAGGTCCCGGAGGTTCGGGCCCTTGGTCAGTCTGACGCTGCGCTCCCGCGCCGCTCGGATCGGCACGGGGACTCCGCATCAGTACGTCTGGTGCTCCCGGGACGGATCCTCCTGACCTGGTCCGCGACGCCAGCTCATGGGCGACCTCCGCAGCGGGCGGGTCCTCGGGGCCGTGGCTGGATCGTGACGGCGGTCATCGGCGTCATGTCGCTGGCGCTGGTCGCGAGCCTGTTCGGGCCGGCGTCCGCGTGACCGACGAGCGCGGTGAGCGTGGCACCGCGCGGCGGCCCATTGCACTCCCACGCCGAAACGTAGGTACACTCGTGGACCTACGTTGTGCTCGGGCGGGAGTAGCTCAGTTGGCAGAGCGGCAGCCTTCCAAGTCTCCCGCTCGCGAGCGCTGTGCTCTGAACTCGGGCATCCCCGCTCGGACGGGCCTGATTCGAACCGAATCTGGCTCTCGTCCACGCAGCGCGATAACTGGCCGTCAGCGCATAACTGGTGACAATCACGGACCCCGATTTCTGGGGGCTGACACGGTCGCCGATCTATGGGCGCCCCTGAGTCGGGCCCGCTGCAGGAGCCGATCCGCCGCCTCGAGCGAGCGCAGATCCCGGTTCGCCAACACGGGAGCAAGATCTGAGTCTCCCGCGCGCGGTACCGCTCTGGTGTTCGTGCCTCGCATTCTCAACCCCAGCGGTGGCTCAGGAGTTCTCGCGTCGAGAGACCTGCAACCGGAACCACCAGCTGCGGAGCCCAGACGATCGCGGGATTGCGCGCGACCGCGGTGCGAGCATGACTGTTGTCAGCCTGGCATTCGGATGCGGCCGAGGCGGTCCGTCACCTCCACCAGGCACCTCGCGTCCTAGTCCAGTCCGCCTGCGGGAGACGGGAGGAGGTTGTGGAGTCCGATGACACACGCGTGGTTGCGCGGCGCCCTCACGCTTTGGATAGCTGTGTTGGCGGCCGCCTGCGCGGGCCCTGCCCCGTCGCCCCGGACGACGTTCGACACGGTGGGCCCGAGCATCAGCCCTGCCGCCACGCCGCCTGCACCGACCATGCCGCTCGTGACGGCGTCCCCACCCGTGACCCCGCCGGTCCTCCCGTTCGCGTCGGTCGTGCCGACGCCCACGACCGCCCCCGAGCCCGCGAACCTGTCGCCGGCGCTGCCGGTCGAGATCACGGCCCGCGTGGAGCTCGCCGGCCCGGACGGCTATCGGCGGACGGTCTCGGCGGTCGCCGGGCAGGGAGCCATCTGGGTGAGCCTCTACCAGCACGTCGCCGCGTGGCTGGTCCGGATCGACCCGCTCACCGGGGCCGCGACGAAGACGTTCACTCTCCCCGAGCGCCTGGCGCCCGCGACGCTCGCGCTGGGCTCCGACGGCGTGCTCCTCGCCGCGGGCCCGACAGGCCTGACCACGGGGGGCGCGGCCACGCCGGACGCCTTTGTGGCGCGGATCGACCCGGCGACCGGAGCCGTCCTGGCCCAGGCCGCCGTCCCGCTCCAGGGCACGATCGCGACCGGGCTCGGCGCGGTGTGGGTCTCGGGCGGGCCGAGCCTCCGGCGCCTCGATGCCGCCAGCCTCGCGGTCACCGCCACGTATGGCGTCGCCGGCTCCCCCGCGACCGCGTGCGGCCTCAGCGCCACCCAGACCGCCGACACCTCGACGCTGCGCTTCCTGGATCCCGCCACCGGCTCCGTGACCTCCACGATCGACCTCGGGGTGGACGGCCGGCTGCTGGGCGACGACCCGATCGACGGCGGCCCGAACTGCGTCGCGCTGGCCGGGCCCCCTCCGGGCGGCGACCCGGCGACGTCCCTCTCCACGCTCGACACGCTCGCGGCGGAGCCGACGATGATCGTCGCTGGCCGGAGCCCCGGGCTCCGGGGTACGGTGCGCTTCGCGGCCGGCGTCTTCTGGCTGATCGAGAACGGGGCGATGACGCCGGTCGACGCGTACACGCTCGCGCCGCTGGGCGAGACCTGGCGCCTGCCGCCCGAGGTCGGCGACCTGTCGAGCTGGACCCTGCTGGGCGCGGGCGGAACGGTGTGGTGGGTCGGCCCGACCGAGGCGCTGCGACTGGGGATCACCATCCCGCCCCAACAGGCGACCGGCCAGGTGGCCTCGGATCCGTGGTCCGGCCCATTCATCCCGGACGCCCTCGCCTTCGACGGCGCGCAGAGCGGCGTCCTCGTCGGAGCCACCGGGAGCGGGGCGGGCGCCGGTGTCGTGGCCGTGACGGGCGACGGCGGTCGCAGCTGGTCCCGGCGCATCCTCGGGTCCCCGCCGCTCACGAGCGTGGCGGAGCACGGCTCGCTCCTGCTTGCCGCGGCCACCTGCCGGATCGACGCGCCGCCAGGCTGCCGGTCCGCGGTGCTCAGGAGCGCCGACGGCGGGTCGGGCTGGGCCGCCACTGGCGCGTCAAGCCTCGACGGCCTCGGGTTCGCGCCCGACGGCACCGCGTGGGCGATCGACACCGTGGGTGGCGGCGTCGCCCTCAGTCGCGACGGCGGGCTGACATGGCAGCGTCAGCCCGGCCCCTGCCCTTCGGCCCCGACGCCCTACACGCCAACCGGGATCAGCGCGGCCAGCGCCTCGGCCGTGTGGCTCAGCTGCCAGGGGGGCGCTGCCATGGGGTCGTCGGGCAAGGCGCTGCTCCGTTCGTCGGACGGCGGGGCGACGTGGCGGACGATGTTCAACGTGCCGCTGACCGGTAGCGGGGGTGCCGCCGACCCCCTGCTTGGGGGCGAGCAGGCCGCGATCGACTTCCTGGCCGACGGCTCTGGCTGGCTGTGGACTGGCGATGGCCTGTACGCGACGCGCGACGGCGGCGCCACCTGGCGGCTTCTCGGGTTCCAGGAGGGCTCAGGTGCGCTCAGCATTCTGGGGATGCACTTGGACACGGCGACGAGCGGCCAGGTGCTGATCGCCGACGGCAGCGGATCGGGTCGGGTCACCCTGCTGAGCACCATCGATGGCGGTTCGGCCTGGACGAGGATCAACGTGTGGCCGCTCAGCCAGTGATCGCGTGGCGGATGGCGCGTCGCCCGCATGGTGGCATTGACGCACCCGGATGAGCCTCGAGTCGGCCAATCGATCGACCCCGCTGTTGCGAACCCCGCACTGGGTCCCGCGAGGCCACCAGGTGCCCACCGAGTCTCGTCGACGACGGGGGCCCAACGGGGCAACGCCACTGCGCCCACGCAATGACCACTTCGTGCGGTCCATTGACGACGATCTTCGGGTTGGGCGAGGTCACGCATGTCGATGCCGAGGTCTCATCGCACGGAGACCAGACGGCCAACGCCCCTTGCACTGGGCCTGCGGGCGTGCGCACCATCGCGCCGGCATGCGGCACCCTGTCGGTCTCCTGTTCGTGGCGGCCCTTGCCGGCTGCGGCGCCACGCCGCCAAGCCCGCGCCCGACGAGCGGGTAGCCAACGGCAGCCCTCGCGCCGTCCGCCTCGCCGGCCTCCTCGCCGTCGGCGCCCACCCCGGCCGCGACCGTCGTCCCCGCCGCCAAGACGAGCCCGATCGCGAGCGCGTCGTCCGAGCCGCTGCCGAGCCCCCGGGGAACCTGCACGGCCAGCCAGCTCGTGCCGGGCACCGCGACGAACGAGTACACCTTCAGCGTCCTCGAGTACCGGCACGTCGACGTTGAGCAGCGCGCCCGGAACGCCGGCGGTGCGTGCGTACTGAACGTGCCGGCGATGATCGGGGTGGCGCTCGCGACCGGCCCGTTCCGGGCAGCGACCGGCCCGTTCCGGACAGTCCGGGTGGACAACATTGGCTACCAGGCGTAATGCCTCACCAGAGTGACCTCGGCCGGCATCGAGCCCATGGCGTGCACGACCGGGACGGTCCTTGTCTGCCGGCCGGTGGCGGCGCACGAGGTCCTGGGCGTCGTGCGCTCGACCCGGAGCAGGTCCCGGGGCCCGACGAGCTGTGGCCCCAGCTCACCCCGGTGCACCTCGACCGGGCCGGGCGTCGAGCGACACCATTCTCGCGACCGACCTGAGCCCGGCGCTCTACAGCCAAGTCGAGTACCAGCAAGTGGGCACAGGTCAGGTGTGGGCCGACGGCGGCAGCTTCGTGAGCCCGGTGAGCGTCAACGGAGCCGTGGCCTTCATGGACCTCGGGTCCCTGCCTGTCGGCCGATACGTGGTCCTCGTCCGCTCGGTCTTCTCGGTGCCGCCCGACCGGTGCGGACTGGTTGAGACCTGGAAGACCGTCGGACTGGAAGTGGACAGGTAGGTGCCGAGTTGGGCGATGGCGAGGGAGCTCGGAAGGCCGCTCCCGGGCCGCCCGTCAGGTGTCGTTTCTGCGCGCCGCGCCGGTGCACTCCTTGGCCGTCGCGATCAGGCCCGTGGGCCCGCGTGCATGGCCTCTTGGATGCACGACGGAGTTCCGGCCGTACGCACTTACGTACACATCTGACGTTGACCCAAGGATCGCTTGTCCGTAGTGTCGGCATAGGGTTTGCAGCTCGTCCGGTCCGGAACCTGGCGCCAGCGGCGCGGGCGGCGTTGGGCGAGCCCGAGCTCGACGGCGTGCCCCAGGTCGTTCGAACCGGGCGCCTCGTTGAGCAAGATCGACCGGACTGCCGAAGGGAGCCTGCTGCCGTGACCAACCGCCACGTGACGGACGCTACCAATGCCTCCGGTCTTTCGCGCGCCCAGCTCTGGTGAGCTGGCGCCGCCGACGGGCGGCGCGCCGTGACCGCGGTCCGCAGGCCCGGCCCCGGGATCGCGGCCTGGGCGGCGCTGCCCGAGCGGGACCGGGCCCTGCTGCTCTGGCTCGTGCACGGCGACGTCGTGACGGCCGAGCTCGCCGCGCTCCTGGCGTACGGCCACCGCCGCGTCGCCCAGCGTCGGCTGGCGCGCCTGGTCGAGTACGGCCTGCTCGCGGGGTCCTGGGCGGCGAACCGCCAGCGGCCGCGCGGGCGGTACGCGTACGCGCTCACCAAGCCGGTGCGGGTGGCGCTCGAGCGCTCCATCTGGCCCGACGGGCGGGCGCCGATCTCCGACGGGGTGCCGGAGGCCGTGTCGCCGGTGATCCACGGCCTCGCCACGCACGACGTCTTCGCGGCCTTCCTGCGGGCCGGCGACCCGGAGCGCGGGTACGGCCTGGCCGCCTGGGTGCCCGAGCGACCCCTGATCCGGCTGGTCAGCGGGCTCCTGCGCCCGGACGCCATGGCGGTGGTCCGGGCCGGCGACGCGTCCATCGTGCTGGTCGTCGAGCGGGACCTGGGCACCGAGCGCGGCCCGGTCCTGGCCGGCAAGCTGGACCGCTACCGGCGGATCTTCCACGGCCTCCCGGCGAGCGCCCCGCTCCACGTCGGGATCGTGGTCGACTCCGGGCGCCGCGCCGCCTCGGTCCGGGCCCGCCTGCGCGGGGGCAGGGCGGGGGGCTCGGTCGTCACGGCCTGGGTGGTGGCGGAGCCCGCCCTGGCCGCCGACCCGTACGGCGCCCTGTGGACCACGCCGGAGGGGGCCGAGGCCCGCGTCGTCGACTTCGCGCCCCACTGGACCGGCGACCCCTGGCCGTGGCTCCGGCCGGGCGACCTATCCGACCCGGCGGCGCTCGAGGCCCTCGACGACCGCGTGTACCGCGCGATCCCGATGCTGGCGGGCGCCGCCACGTGAGCGCCGCGGGCCCGCGCGCCCCCCGTCGCGTCCGTGGCACCTCGCGCAGGACCAGCCGCGACCTGGTCGCGACCGCGGGGCGACGAGGGACGCGACACCCTCTCCGCTCGTGGCGAGCACGGACCCCCGAAGTGCGACACCCCTACGGGGTTTCCCAATCCGCGCCTGCGCCCGGCCGTCAGCGCCGCCGGGCTCGGCGCTCCGACGCCTCTCCCGGCACGGGCCCGCGTCGGGTGATCGTGGACGCCGAGCGCCCTGCTGAGGTAGCGCGATGAGGCGCGAGTCCCTGACTCCCAGCGAGCGTGTCATGCGCGCCCGGATGGCCGCCTACATGCTCCACGCGCGCCACGACCCGCGCGAGACCACCCGGGCCGCCCGTCTCGCGTTCAACGAGCGCTTCGTTGACCAGGTCGACCCCGATCGCCGCCTCGGCGAGCGCGAGCGCCTCCGTCGCGCCGACGCGGCCAGGCGGGCGTACTTCACGAGGCTGGCCTATCTCTCAGCACGGAAGCGTCGAGGGGCCGGCCAGCGATCCGCGCAGTGACCTACGGAGAGGCGGGCCGGAGGCGCCGCAGGAGCTGCTCGACGCGCGCGTAGGCCAGCGCCTGGACCTGATCGGCTTCCGGGCTCCCGAGCGGCACCCTCCGGTACAGGGCGACGCTCGCGGGCCCGATGGCGTCGATCGAGGCGAACTTGTCCGCGAGGATGCCCAGGGCCTTCACCACGGGGTCGACGCGGCCCATCGCGATGATCCCGGCGGCCACCTCCTCGACGCCGACGTGGCGTAGCAGGTAGTCGACGTCGTAGGCGTCCTTCGGCTTGTCTCGCTGGCCCATCGCGAGCGCCTTGAGGACGATCAGGGCGGCCGGGGCCGCGACGCGGACGGAGACGCGATTCGGGCGCCCGTCGGGCAGTAGGCCGCCGATCTCCTGGTCGACGAAGGCGGTGCGGACGAGCTCGGCGCCCTCCGTCCGGCGTGCCAGCGGCTCGCCGCCGCTCCGCTCGTGGCGATGGCCCGCGCCGCCTCGGGGCGTGGCCGGGGCGAGCAGGTCCACCTCGACGTCGATCGGCCGCCCGTCGACGACGACCGACCGCAGCCACCGGAAGGGCTGGTCGAGCTGGGTGTAGCCGCGCTCCCGCAGAAGTTCCGCGATGGTCCGGTAGACGTCGTCGGGGACGCCGATCGGGTCGATCACGAGGTCGACGTCGAGGGTGCCCACGTAGGGGTCGTCGGGCCGGTCTCCGGTGAGCAGCGGGGGAGCGCTGCCGCCGACGACCGTCATCGCGTCGGCGAATCCGCCCAGGATCGTCCACAACTCGAGCAGGACGCGCTGCGCGGCCACGACCGACGCTGGGTCGTCGCGGGGGTCTACCGCGGCCACAGCTCGCCCCGCTCGCGCAGGAAGGCGGCCGCCTCGGCCGCCGCGCCGCCGCGCCGGACGAGGTCCACGTACAGCTGCGGGCGGCTCGCGAGCGTCAC
>JAJYMP010000414.1 GCA_021786915.1 Chloroflexota bacterium | reverse complement strand
GCCGGAACGCCGTGACGGGCACGGCCAGGATCGCGACCGGCACGACGATCAACCCAGCGAGTGCCGCGATGTCTGGAACACGCCCGGATGAGTGCCATGCGGGCTCCTCGCCCGCAATACTCGCGAGGGGAGTGTTCCGGCATCGAGGCAACGCAATACTCTCACCGCGCGTGTCGCGGCGCTCCGTGTCGCATGGCACTCCGCCTGGCGAGTATTCCGGAAGCCGGCGGCCGGACGTGCGAGCGAGACGGTCGGCCCTCGCGCTACTTCGCCTCGGAGACCGTCCCGTCCCCGTTCTCGACCAGGAGCGGCGCGGCGCGCTCGGCCCGAAGCCGGTTCGCGTACTCGAGGCTCCCCTTGGCGCCCGCCGCAACGTCGCTGCGGGCCGGGACGACGCCGCCGTGATAGTCGCGGTGCGACACCGGGCCCAGGACGCAGGTGCCATCCTCGAGCGCCTTGACGATCGCCTGCCCCAGCTCGCTCTCGGACTGCCAGCCCTCGCCGTTGTCGATGAGGTTCTGGAGGAACGGGACCGGGTAGTGGTCGCGGCCGTCGGCAAGCGAGCGCGCGAGCTCGGGATCGTCGGTCATGGTGAGACCTCGCAAGGTGGTCGGGCGGGTGCCCGAGGATCTGTTCGCTGACGGGTCCGGGACGCCATCCGATTGTAGACGGGCGGGCGTGGGCGCTACGGCCGCTGGTCCGTGCTCGGCTTCGCCCACAGGTTCACGCCGCTCTCGACCGCGTACTGGTCGATCTCGGCCAGCTCGTCGGCGCTGAACGAGGGGTTCGCCAGCGCCCCCACGTTCTCGCGGATCTGGTCGGGCGAGCTGGCGCCGATCAGCGTGGTCGTGACGCGCGGGTCGCGGATCACCCACGCGAGCGCCATCTGGGCGAGCGACTGGCCGCGCCGCTGGGCGATCGCGTTGAGGGCGCGCACGCGGGCGAGGTTCTCGTCCGAGAGGGCGGAGCGCCTGAACGAGTCGCCGCCCGGCTGGTTGACCCGGGCGTTGGCCGGGATCCCGTCGAGGTACTTGCCGGTCAGGAGCCCCTGGGCGAGCGCGGTGAACGCGATCATCCCGGCGCCCACCTCCTCGAGCGCGCCGAGCAGCTCGGGCTCGACCCACCGGTTGAACATGTTGTACGAGGGCTGGTGGATCAGCAGCGGCACGCCCTCGCCGCGCAGGAGCTCCGCCGCCTCGCGAGTCTTCCCGGCTGAGTACGACGAGATGCCCACGTATAGCGCCTTGCCCTGGCGGACCGCGTGGGCGAGCGCGCCCATCGTCTCCTCGAGGGGCGTGTCGGGGTCGAAGCGGTGGCTGTAGAAGATGTCGAAGTACTCGACACCGACGCGCCGCAGGCTCTGGTCGAGGCTGGCGAGCACGTACTTGCGCGACCCGCCGCCCTGGCCGTAGGGGCCCGGCCACATGTCCCAGCCGGCCTTGCTGCTGATCACCAGCTCGTCGCGGTGCGCCGCCAGGTCCTCGCGCAGGATCCGCCCGAAGTTGACTTCAGCCGAGCCGTAGGGCGGCCCGTAGTTGTTGGCGAGGTCGAAGTGGGTGATGCCAAGGTCGAAGGCGGTCCACACCATCTCGCGCTGCGTCTGGGCGGGCGTCGTGTCGCCGAAGTTGTGCCACAGCCCGAGCGACAGGCGCGGCAGCTGGAGGCCGCTGCGGCCGCAGAAGGCGTAGGTCATCGTGTCGTAGCGGTCGGCTGCAGGCTGGTAGGTCATGGGTGCCTCCGGCGGTCGTGACGGGCGGTCCTGTCAGTGTCGCGCCAATCGCGGCTCCGCGCGAGCCCCTGGCGCTCGCCCGCCCCGCGCCTCGGCAGCACCTCGCGCCCGGACATCGGTGCGAGATCGCCCGCCGAACGCGTCGGCAACGGTTTCCCGCCAGACATGGGGTGCGAGCCGACCACGCTCAACGTTACGCCTTGCTGCCGGGTGATGGATCCGCGAGATTGGAAGCACCGCGCACCCACCCGCTGCCGGCATCGAAGGCCCGGGAGTGCTGGGCCCGAGGACCGGGCGGCACCTGGGGGGGGCGGACGGCGGGATGCCGGACGCGACTTGGCGGTTGCGACTCGGTGGTGGCGGTCGTTTGCGCAAGGCGCGCATCGCAGCGAGGGCGGCTCGAGCGCGGACCGGTCCCTCTGCCCTGTCGCGGCGTCGACCACGTCCGCAGCAATCGACCGCCATGCGGTGAGCTTGCCCCCGGGCGACGGTCGTGAGACCGGCGGCCCCCTCGGTGGCGTGGTCGACGAGCAGGTGCTTGCGGCTGACCGCCCCCGCGGAGCCCTCCCGGGACATGGGCGACCGCACGCCCACCTCGACCCAAGTCGGCCCCTGATGACGGGCAGCCAGGAACAGGAAGCCCGCCGTGGACCAGTCGCGTCGAGCGGTTGGTGGTGCCCAGCCGACGTGGCGCCTGTCGACCACCGGCGTGCGACGGCCGCGCCCAGCGAACTCGCGGACAGTGCCCGCGCCGAGGATGCCTACCCCGATGACGACCCCGTCGAACGAGGCGCCGTCCAGCGCGGCCAGGCCGTCATTCGCCGACATGGGCCCCGGCTTGGCTATCACCAGTGCGGTCGCGTCCTCGGCTGGCCCGGTCGAGGAGCTTGCGTTCATCGCACGAGCGCCTCCGCTTCCGCCGCGATCCGGAGCGCCCAGTCAACCTGCTCGCTCAGGCTCGGGCCGGCGGGCAGCACCCGCTCGAACACGGCCCCGCCGATGGTGAAGCCCCAGGCGCCAAGGCGGGTCACCGCCTCGATGCGCTCCGCTGAGTCGATGGATCCGGCGACGACAACCGGCCCGGCCGACGCCTTGACAACCGCGCCGATGATCGGCTCGACGGGCTCGGCATGGCGGTACGCGAGCAGGTCCAGACCCCACACACCAGCCCGCGACGAGAGGTCGCGTGCTGACGCGGCGATCTCGTCGACCGTGCCCTCGAGGATCGACGGGTGGCCGACGATGCGGCCGGGGAACGGCATGTAGTGCAGCCCGGAGCCCTCGAGCGCCCCGAGCGCCGCGTCGACATGGGTGCCGCCCATCACGATGTCGACGCCGATCTCCTGGGCGGCCCGGATCGACCGCAGTTCGTCCTCGGCCGTGACGCTCACGACCTCGAGGTAGACCGTGCGCCCGTCGTCGTGCATGCGCCGGCACAGCTCGGTGAGGGTCTCCACACTCGCGCCGATGTCCTTGAATCCAACGTGGCGCAGCCCGGTGTGGCGCAGCTCGTCGTAGACCTCGAGGGCGTCGGCGACCGTCGCGTCGTGATGGGTGAGCATGAAGATGAACTCGGCCATGCAGTGGGCTCCTGAGCTAGGACGGGCGGATGAGCAGGCCTGGCGGGACGATCCCGGCGATTGAGTCGAGGACGTAGCTCGGCGTGAACGGGCTGCGGGCGACGTCGTCCCGCGTCGTCGCGCCCGTAAGGACGAGGGCGGAGGCCATCCCGGCCTCGCGGGCCATGCGCATGTCGGTTGCGAGGCGGTCGCCGACGAGCAGCGTCCGGTCCGCCACCAGCGCCAGTCGCTCGAGCAGGGTGGCCGCCATGTGCGGACTCGGCTTGCCCACGATGGCCTCCGCCTTGCCGCTGCTGCACGCCTCGATGGCGGCGAGCATCGCAGCGCAGTCGGGCAACCCGCCACCAGGCACCGGGCAGTAGGCGTCGGGGTTGGTTGCGACGATCCGGGCGCCGGCACGGACGGCGTCGAATGCGACTTGCAGCTTCGCGTAGTCGAAGGTCCGGTCGAAGGAGACGACGACCACGTCGACGCGGCTGGGATCGCTGGTCAGCTCCCAGCCCGCCTCCCCGAGGAGCTCCCAGAGGAGCGGCTCGGCGACGGGGAAGAGCCGGGCGCTGGGAGCGTGGTCGCGCAGGTATCGCAGCAGCGCGTCGGTCGAGGAGACCACCTCGTGCGGGCCGGTGGGGATCCCGAGCTTGGTCAGCTTGGCGGCGTACGCCGAGGGCGCCTCGAGCGGCTTGTTCGTCAGGAACACGGTCTGGCTGCCGGCCGCCCGGAGCGTTAGCACGGCGTCGAGCGCCCCGGGCAGGAGGGCGTCGCCGAGGTAGATGGTCCCGTCGAGGTCGAACACGTAGCCGTCGAAGCGACGGAGGACGCGGTCTGCCGGCGCGGACAGGTCGCCGGGCGCACCCTGCGGCGTCAGCGCGGCATCAGCCATCACAGTCCCGCCCCCAGCTCGGCGGCCCGGGCGAGGAGCCGATCGATGTCTGTCGCAGCCCATGACCCGGTGACCGACCGCAGGTCCGCGAGCACGAACCGATCGCGCATCAAATGGCAGCTCGTGAGGGCCCAGCGGGCGAGATCCGCCCCAACAGCCGGCTCGAGCTCGGAGAATCGGGCAGGCGCGCCCGAGCGGCGAACGGCAGCAACGAGCTCGGCGGGGTCGATGACCAGGGCCTCCATCGCCTGGCGGTGCCGCGGCCATTCGACGAGGAACGCCTCGAACTGCGGTCGGGCGGCGCGCCACCGTGCCAGCTTGCGCTCCACGTCATGCCAGCACTCGCGAGCCGCCGCGCCGGAAGCATCGAGCTGCCCGAACGCGGCGAGCACGCTCGCCTCGACCGCCGCCGGGTCCGGGTAGCACGCGTCCACGTCCACCGCGGACGGGTCGAACGTCCGCAGCGTATCGTCCCATGCAAGCGCCATGAAGAGCGACGCCACGCCCACTTGGGCGCCGTGGAAGGCGAGCGGACGGCCGGCCGCCTCGGCGTCCATGTCGAGCAGATGGCTCACGATGTGCTCGTTGCCTGAGATCGGTGCCGTCTTGCCGGCGATGCCGAGCGCCATCCCCGAGAGGGTCATCAGCCGGGCGAGCAGCGCGAGCGCCGCGGGCTCCCTTTCGTGGACCGCGTCCGCGGCCGCGAGCAGAGCGGCACCCTCACGTCGGAACAGGGCGACCGGGGCGGGGTGCCAGGCGTCGTCCATCCCGAGGGCGCCGGCGAGGTACCAGTCGGCGGGCGCTGTGAACATCGCCGCGAGCTCCCCGAAGCCAGCCCGGTTCATGTCCGCGGGCGCGTCCGCGATGACGCCTAGGTCGATGAGGAGGCCGTCGGGCCATCGCGTGGGCGTGGTCCGCTTGACCCCGTCGCGAACCAGGACGGACATGTCGTCGGAGAACGCGTTGACCGACACCGCGGTCTGGACGACGAGGAGCGGCACGTCGCCGGCGCGGTGCGTGGTGTCCTTGCCGATGTCGCACATCGTCCCGGAGCCGACGACCACCACGATCCCCGCCCCGGCGATGGCCGCGTCGCCCTCAGCCAGCGCCGCATCGTCGGCGTGGACCTCGGCCCGACCAGCGCCGATCACGCGGTGGCGAACCTCGCCCACCTGTTGCAGCATCTCGACGACGCGCGGTTTGAGGTCGTCCTCGCCCCGGCGCATCACCGTTGGATCGCCGATCACCACGATCGGCCCCGGTCGGGCGAGCCGCCGCACGAGTGCGGGCAGCGCGTCGATCGAATCGGGGCCGATCTCGATCGCCTGGAGTCCGATCGGGCGCAGCCTGCCCTCGGGGTCTGCGGCAGCCAGCTGGCGCCGCACCCCGGGCAGGTCGGTGGGGTCCGGAAGCGGCGCCTGCGCGGGCCTCATGCGGCGGACCCCCGGTCAAACAAGGGCTCCACGGCGTCGTAGAGCGCGCGATAGGTGGCATACGCCTCGTCGTACGCGTCCGCAGCGACAGGGTCTGGCGTATATGTTGTCGGGTCGAGGTCCACCAGCGCCTCCACGGCCTCGTCAAGCGAAGCGAACGTGCCGGCGATCACACCCGCCATCATCGCAGCGCCGAGGGCGGTTGCTTCGGGCTGGACGACCCGGCGAACGGGCTTGCGGGTCACGTCGGCCTTGAGTTGGAGGAGGAAGTCGTTCCGGGACCCTCCGCCCACGACCCGGATCTCGCCATCGCCGAGCCCGAGCTCGCCGAAGCGGTCGACGATGTCCCGCAGGCCGAAGGCGCAGCCCTCGAACACGGCTCGGGCCATGTGGCCGACGCCGTGGGCCATCGACAGTCCGTGGAACACCGCGCGCGCCTTGCCGTTCCAGCGAGGCGTCATCGCCCCGGACAGCGCAGGGATGAAGGCCAGGCCGTCCGCTCCGGGCGGAAGGGCCCCGGCTTGCGCGCACAGGTCGTCGAACGTGGCGCGGCCGATCGTGTCGTTGAACCACCGCACGCTGCCGCCGGAGACGAAACCGGGGTTCTCGAGCAGCCAGCTGCGGGGATCGGCATGGGCGTGCGTCTCGACAAGTCGCGTCTCATCGAAGACTGGCGCCGCAGCGGCGACCGCGACCGGTTCGGCAGTGCCGGCGATGTCGCAGATGGGGCCGGGGCCAAGGACGCCCGCGCCGAGGCTCGCCGCATGCTCGTCGCCGGACCCCACTGCCACTTGGCAGAGGGTGGTAAGGCCGAGGGCATCGGCCGCTGCATCGGTGAGGCGTCCGGCCACGGACGTCGCGTCGGCGACGCGAGGCATGCGGACCGGATCGATCTCGGCTGCGTCCAGCATCAACGGCGCCCAGTCGCGCCGGCTGACGTCGTAGAGCAGCGTCGAGGACGCATTGGAGTGGTCGACGACGCTTGCCCCGGTCAGGCGCGCGACGGCCCAGCTGCCCGGCAGGTGGAACGTGGCGGCGCGGGCGTACGCATCGGGCGCGTGCTCACGCAGCCACAGGATCTTGGGCGCCACGTGACTCGAATCCAGGTTGAGGCCCGAGGTCCGGAACATCGCCGCGTCCTCGACGCGACGGCCGAGCGCCTCGGTCTCGGCCTCGGCACGGCGGTCGAGCCAGATGATCGCCGGATGGAGCGCCGTCAGTTGCTTGTCGACCGGGACCACCCCATCGACTTGGCTCGCGAACGCGAGGCCCGTGACGTCGGACGGGCGGAGCGCCGCCGTCGCGACTAGCTCGGCGACGACTTCGTGGATCGCCCGCCACCAGTCGTCGGGATCCTCCTGCGCCCAGGCGGGGTGGGGGCAGTCCATGACGTAGGGGCGTGCTGCCTCGCCGATGAGACGGCCGCCCGGGTCCAGCAGGAGGCCCTTGAGGCTCTGCGAGCCGAGGTCGATGCCGATGACGTGTCCCACCTTGCCTCCTGCCGCCCGCCTCAGGCGGGCTCGGTTGCCTGCGCCGCCTCCCAGGCGGCGACCCCCGCAGCGGCGCATGCCACGTCCTGCGCAGACGTGCCGCCGCTGACGCCGACGGCGCCGACAATCCGGCCGTCGTGCCGGAGCGGGACGCCACCGCCGAAGATCACGTACCGGCCGCCCGCGTTGGCGTGGATCCCGAACAGATCCCCGCCGGGCTGCGCGAGGGGCGCGAGCTCGTGGGTGGCAATGCTGTTCGCGACCGATGTGTAGGCCTTGTCTCGCGCGAGGTCGATGCCGGCGAGCTCGGCCCCGTCCATCCGCGCGAACGCCTTGAGATTGCCGCCGTCATCGACGACGGCGATCGACACCAGGATTCCGAGCCGCGAGGCTGCTTCGCCCGCCGCGTCGATGACGCGGCGGGCAGCAGCCAGCGGTACCTCGACCGCCATAGGAGCGTCAGGCGCCGACGGGCGCGTCGGCCACGTCGTACTCGGCAGCGAGGATCTTGCCCGCCTCGCGCAGCTCGGTCGGGCGGCTCCGTTCAAGCCAGAAGGCGATGACGAAGGCGATGACGATGTAGACCAGGACCATCCAGGGGAAGAGGTTGTACGGATACGCCGGGTTCGTCCCAACGAGCCCGTAGATCGGGATCGCCATGAGCAGGATGCCGAGGATCGGCAGGAGGACGTGCTTCAGGGCGTTGAACTCGCTCCGGTACTGCGTGTAGAAGAACCGGATGACCGCGACGTTCACGAGGATGTAGACCGGGATGATCCCCAGGGTGAGGATCGTGCCGAGATAGCCGTACGTGTTGAACGGCCCCACGGCCAGGCCGAGGATCGCGGCGAGGATCGCCGAGCCGACGGACTGGACGATGATCGCGTTCTGCGGCGTGCCGTACCTGCTGATGATCCCCAGGGTCGACGGCAGGAGCCGCTCGCGGCCCATGGCATAGATGATCCGGGTGACGCCGTTGTGGGCCGAGATCATGACGCCGAACATGCTGGACGCGCCGGCGATGTCAACGAAGACCCGGAACCAGTCCGGGCTGTAGATCTTGGCGAGGGTGTCGAACGGCGCGGCGTCGTTCTGGAGAGCGCTGATCGTCGAGACGCCGAAGCCGAGGGTCTCGGCCCATGTCGCGAACAGGTAGATCAGGCCGACCAGGATCGTCGCGCCGAAGATCGCCCGCGGGACATTGACACGCGGGTTGTCGACCTCCTCGCCGAGGGTGGCCGCGCCCTCGAAGCCGACGAAGGACAGGATGCCGAACACCATGCCGAGGGCGATGCCCGAGAGGCCGGTCGGCGACTGACCCGGGTCGAACGGCGCGAAGTTGATCCCCTCGGCGCCGCCCTTGCCCAGGACGAGCACGCACAGGACCAGGATGACGCCCACTTCGATGCCGAAGGCGATCAGGGCGGTCTCCATGGAGATCCGGATCCCGCGGATCGAGAGGACGAACGTCGTGACCCAGAAGATCGCGGCGATGATCAGCCAGCTGACGTCATACCCGAAGCGCAGGAGGACGTTGCTGATCCAGTAGCCGATCAGGGCCAGCTCGGCCGGCTCGAGAAGGGAGTAGCCGAGGAACATCAGGGTGCCGGTCACGAACCCAGCCTTCGGCCCGATCCCCCGGACGACGTAGGTGTAGAACGCCCCGGCCGCGGGCAGCTTGCGCGCCATCTCGACGACGCCGTTGGCGACGATCAGCGCCGCAATCAGCGAGACGAGGTAGACGAACGGCAGTGCCGCCCCGGCGTTGATCGCGGTGAACTGAGTGTTGAAGTAGGTCGAGACAGCCGGACCCATGATGGTCGCCGACAGCATGATTGCTGCCACCAGCCCGACGGCATTGCGGTGGAGTCCCGGGGCGCCTGTCTCGGCGCCCGTCGTGCTCTGTGCCATATGCCTCCTCCGAGTTCCCTCTTCCTGGACTGAGCTGCGCCCGGCCGGTGCGTAGCAGGGCGCCTTGGACGGCTCCGGCAAGGCCGGACGGGGTGCCGAGCCCCGATGTCAGCGTCGGCTGCCGGGGCCCCTCCGGTACACGCGGAACTGGAAGACGTCGGGGGCGTACCACTCGCGCGAGAGCAGCACCTCGACGCCGTCGGCGGTGGTGTCGACCTGGTCGAGCACGATCAGCGCGGTCCCCACGTCCACACCGAGGCGTCGGGCCACGTCGCCGCGGGCGCGGGTCGCGCGGATGTCGACGATCCGTGGTGGACCGCCAGGCCGACATCGTCGAGCAAGTCGTAGAGCGAGGCGCGTGTGCCGAGCGCCGTCGCCACCTTCGTCGCGTTCAGGCCAGCATCGTGCAGCAGCTGGCCGGGCAGGACGTCCTCGACGGCAACGGCCGGGCGGCCGTCTGCAAGCCTAGTCCGCCGGATGCTGATCACCTGCGCGTCTCCCACGAGGGCGAGGGCCTCGCGCTCGTGGTCGGTCGGCGGCCGCTCCTCGGCGACCACGTCGGTTGTACTGGGAACCCAGCCTGCCTCAGCGATCAGGCTCGTCGTGCCCGAGTTCTCGTTGAGGATGTTCCGCAGAGCCGCGGCGTGGCCGGTCACGAACGTCCCCTTGCCGTGCCGCCGCCGCACCAGGCCTCCCTCCTCCAGTTCGGTGACCGCCTGTCGCAGGGTCGCTCGACTCACCCCCAGGCGCCGCGCCAGTTCGGGTTCTGACGGGAGCTGGCCGCCATCGAACTCGCCCGCCGCGATCGAGCGGCGCAGGCCATCCGCCACGACGGCGGCGAGTAGGGGCGGGTGTCGGAGCGGCGGCACGACGACCTCCTCGAGGGACCGCGCCATCCTGAGCCCAAAGAGGATGTCATGTCAACAGGTTGTCTGATGACCTGATGTCAGCCGGTCCGACCCCGGAGCAAGCGCCTCGGGTGCATGGCGAGGGCAAGGGACCCATCGCGGGTGGCGACCGTGATGGGCCGCCACCGGATGGCACCAGAGCGCACGGACGGGCGCGAGGCCTATCCCCTGGCGATCGCGCGCATCGCGGCGATGGCCGCGTCCACGTCGGCCTCGGTCGTGAACGCGCCGAGCGAGAACCGCACGGCGCCGCGGTCGATCGTGCCCAAGTCGCGGTGCACGAGCGGCGCGCAGTGGACGCCGACGCGGACGGCGATGTCGAAGTCGCCGTCGAGGATGGCGCCCACGTCCTGCGGGTGCACGCCCGCCACAGTGCACGCCAGCACGGCGACGCGATCCGAGAGATTGCCGTCGGCTCGGAACACGGTGACGCGGTCGATCGAGGCCAGGCCGTCGCGGAGGCGCGTGAGCAGCGCGGCCTCGTGCGCGTGGATGGCCTCGACGCCTTCGCCAACGACGAAATCGAGGCCGAGCCCGAGGCCCAGCACGCCCAGCAGGTTGAGCGTCCCGGCCTCGAGCCGGAGCGGGTACGTGGGCGTGTGGGCAAGGCTCGCGGAGTCCATGCCGGTCCCGCCGAACCGGGTGGTCGCCACCTCGAGCCCGGGCATCACGACGAGCCCGCCGATCCCCGACGGTCCGTACAGCGACTTGTGCCCGGTGAACGCGAGCGCGGAGACGCCCATCGCCGCCATGTCGATCGACACCTGGCCTGCCGACTGCGCCGCGTCGAGCACGACGGGCACTCCTCGCGCGGCACACCGCCGCGCGATCTCCGCCACCGGCTGCACGGACCCGATCACGTTGGACGCGTGCGTCATCACGACCAGGCGCGTGTTCGGCCGCAGCATCGCCTCGATCGTGTCCGGCGAGACCAGCCCGCGCTCGTCGAACCCCGCGGCGTCCCAGATGATCGAGCCCGACTCCGCGAGGTGGCGCAGTGGGCGCAGCACCGAGTTGTGGTCGAGGCGCGTCGTCACGACGTGGTCGCCGGGACGGACGAGCCCGAGCAGGACCGTGTTGAGCGCATCGGTCGCGTTGGCGCCGAAGACGACTCGGGCGGGATCGGGCGCCCCGAAGAACGCCGCCACCTTCGCCCGCACCTCGTCCACGGCGTCGCTCGCACGCATCGCGAGGTCGTGGTTTCCCCGCCCCGGGGATACGCCCAGTTCGCGGTACAGCTCCACCGCGCGCTCCAGCGTGCCGGGCGCCTTGGGGAACGTCGTCGCGGCGTTGTCGAGGTAGATCATGATCGACCTCAGTCCAGGCACGTCTTGGGGTTCGGCAGGCCTGCGAGCACCCGTGCGCCGAGCTTGA
>JAJYMP010000044.1:10857-11328 GCA_021786915.1 Chloroflexota bacterium | reverse complement strand
CCGTCCCGTCCTCGGCAGGTACTCGTCGTCCTGCCTGCGGTTCGTCTGGACGCTGTCGGCAGCCGTCCTGGTGGCCACCTACGCGCTGTGGGCTGCGGTCGGAGGCCAGGCCGCGCTGACCGGCTGGGCGGTCGTCTCGATCCTCCCGTTCACGATGGCCGTGCTGTGGTACGCCGTGAAGGTCGACGCGGGCGGCGCCGGTGAGCCCGAGGAGGTCTTCCTCCACGACCGCGCGATGCACCTGCTCCTGGTCGCCTGGCTGGCCTGCTTCTTGGGATCGGTGTACCTGTGACTGCCGCCCGGGCAGGGGCCCCGGCGGATGGCTAGATCCGCAGGCGCCGGAACACCGGGCCGGGCAGGAGCCGCAGGGCGAGCATCACCCACTGCATCACGGGCGGCGCCCAGACCGTGCCCCGCCCGGCGCGCAGCCCTGCGGCGATCAGGCTGGCGACCTGATCGGGCCTCAGCGCG
>JAJYMP010000044.1:0-10847 GCA_021786915.1 Chloroflexota bacterium | reverse complement strand
ACCTTGAGCCCGGCGGTCATCCGGGTCCGCACGAACCCCGGCCGGACCACCATGACCTGCACGCCGTCCTCCGCGAGCGCGACACGCAGCCCGGTGTAGAAGGCGTCGAGGCCCGCCTTGGCGGAGCCGTAGACGAAGTTGGACCTCCGGGGCCGCTGACCCGCCACGGACGACATGACGACGATCGCGCCGTGGCCCTGGGCGCGCAGCCGCCCGGCGGCCAGCACACCGCAGCCCACCGCGGCCGTATAGCCGACCTGGGCCAGCTCCAGCGCCGCATCGAGGTCCTGCCACGCCCGCTCCTGGTCCCCCAGCAGGCCGAACGCCACGAGGACCACGTCGACGTCGCCGCCCGTGTCGAACACCGAGCCGATCGCGCCCTCGTACGAGGCACGCTCGGTGGCGTCGAAGTCCACCTCGACGGCCTCGATCCCGAGGGCCGTCAGCGAGGCGGCGGCGGCGGCACGGCGGTCGCTGCGGCGGGCGGCGAGCGCAACCTGGACCCCGGGGCGCCCGCGGGCAAGCGCCCGGACGGTGGCCAGCGCGATCTCGGACGTCCCGCCCAGGACGAGGATCCGCTGCACGTTGCCGAGCGCGTCCTTCACAGCCCGAGCCTCCTGGCCAGATCCGACATGAAGACCCCGTCCGGATCGACCGTCCTCCGGACCGCGCGCCACTCCTCGAGTCGAGGGTACATGCGCGCGACCGCCGACGCCCCGAGCCGCGAGTCCTTGGCCAGGTACCCGCGGCCGCCGGCGGCGAGCACCTCCTCGTCCATGCGGTCGAGCAGCGCGCCCAGGCCGGGCGCGCCGATCGGCACGTCCAGAGCGAGGGTCCAGCCCGGTGCCGGGAAGGACAGGTGCCCGGGGCTCGACGGCCCGAACCGCTTGAGGACCGCGAGGAACGAGGCCTGGCCGGCGTCGCCCAGCATCCCGATGCAGCGGCGGAGCGTGTCCTCGGCCCCGAACGGCACGACGACCTGGTACTGCAGGAAGCCCCGGGGCCCGTAGATGCGGTTCCAGCGCGCGACCCCGTCGAGCGGGTGGAAGAACGCCGAGATGCCCTGGACCTCCCCGCGGCGCTCCCGGGGCGCCTTGTGGAACCAGACCTCGTTGAAGGCGCGGACAGTCAGGCGGTTCAGCAGGCCGCTCGGGATGCCCGGCGGCGCGACCAGCCGCTGCCTCGGGCTGAAGTCCAGAGCTCGGGTCCGCAGCGTCGGGGGCAGCTGCTCGACGCGCGCAGGCCAGCCTCGGGTCAGGACCGAGCGCCCCAGCGAGCGGCCGCGCGCCAGGCAGTCGATCCAGGCCACGGAGTAGGTGTAGCGGTGGTCGCCCTCCGTCATGCGGCCCATGAGGTCGTCGAGGTCGGCGCACCGCTCGGTGTCCACGACGCAGTAGGCGGATTCGACCCGCTTCATCCTCAGCGTTGCCCGCACGACGAGGCCGGTCAGGCCCATGCCGCCGACCGTGGCCCAGAACAGCGGGGACTGCACGGATCCCGGGGTGAGCGTCCGGATCGTGCCGTCCGCGGTCAGGAGGTCGAGCGAGGTGACGTGCTGGCCGAAGCTGCCGTCCACGTGGTGGTTCTTGCCGTGGATGTCGGCGGCGATCGCCCCGCCCACCGTCACCTGGCGCGTGCCGGGCGAGACCGGCACGAACAGCCCGCGGGGGAGGAGGAGCCGCATCAGCTGGTCGAGGCTGACACCGGCCTCGACGCTGACCAGCGCCGCATCGGCATCGACCGACAGCACGCGCGCGCGGGCGGTCATGTCCACGACGAGGCCGCCGCCGTTCTGCGCGGCGTCGCCGTAGCTGCGCCCGAGCCCCCGGGCGAGGAGGCCTCGCCGGCCCACGCTGGCGAGGACGCGGCGGAGATCGGCGTCATCGCCAGCCGGATGGACCGTGGCCACGCTCGGGCTGGTCCGCCCCCACCCGGTCAGCCGACGACGGCGATCCACTGCTCCTCCTCGCGCTCGTCGGACGGCGTCAGGTCCCGGGGCCGGCGCGGCACCCAGCGGTCGGTGGCGCGCCCGTCGATGACCGGCGCCGGCGAAGGCCTCTGGTTGGCGTTCGGCGTGGCGTCCTGGGCCTCGAGGCCGGCGAGATCGGCGGCGAGGTGCACGGCGCGCAGGATCCGCGGGTAGGTGCCGCAGCGGCGGGCGTTGGGATGGAGCGCCCGCTCCACAGCGGGGACAGGCTGTTCAGTCACGTTCGAACCTCCGCAGGCGTGCCGGATGCAGGAGGAGCAGCGTCGCAGCGGCGGTTGAGGGCGTCCACGAACGGCTGCACGTGTGGGTCGGAATCGCCGCGCGAGCCGCAGTCCGGTTCGACGCGGTTGGGGCATTCTGCTCCGCCTGGCCGGAATCCACCTGTGGACAGCAGTCCCGCGGCGCTGCCGGGGGCTCCCGCGTGCGCCGTCATGGCAAGCCCCGCGCGGACGTGACGCGGCCACAGCCGCTACCTGCCCTTCGCCAGCCAGTCGAGGATGTTCAGGGTGAGCCGGCCCAGGGCGGGCGGCACATCGTGGCTGGCGGCGAAGGCCGGGTCGAGCCCCCAGCCCCAGTAGAACGTGCCCGATGCGAACACGCGACCGCCGCTCGGGAGATCGCGCCAGACTGCCTCGGCCGTGTAGCGGAGCGCTGGATCCCTCCCGGCCATGTTCGCTGCGACGGCGAACCGGTGGTCGTACGCGCCGCCCAGCTTCCCGAACAGCGACGGGTCGACGCCGTCGACCTCACCGCCCGCGATGAACCCGAGCGACCCGCCGGCCGCGAGCCCCGTGCCGCCCAGGAGCTGCGGGTTGGCCCCCGACGCCACGACGGTGTAGCGCCCGAGGTCCGACGTGATCCCCCGGTAGCGGACGCCGAAGAGCGGTTGGTCCGGGAAGCTGCCGATGTACGGTCCCGCTCCATCTGGTCCGATCGCCTGGTAGCCGGTGTCGCTGCGCTCCTCGGTGTCCCCGGGCGGCGTCGTCGCGCCGGGGGCTTCTGACGGTTCTGGGGTCTGACCGCGCGGCAGCAGGGCTGGTGGCACGGGTCCGTTCTTCAGGCAGACGAAGTCGCGCGGGCCGTCGGGCCCCCGGTCACCGAGGTTCACCGGCCAGTACCCCGTGTCCGCGGCAAGGATCGCCACGCCCATGTCGCCGGCGGTGACGTGGGCGTCGAGCCAGTTGTAGAGCGGGACGCCCCAATACTCGTCGTGCCCGTTGAAGATCACGGCGCCGGGCAGCAGCTGACTCGCCGGATCGATCGAGAGGTCGTAGTCGGTGGTGAAGCTGACGTCCAGTCCCTGTCGCTCCAGCCACGAGATGAGCGGCAGCTCGAGGAAGAAGAGCTGACCCGCGCCGCCGTCGGTGGCGTACGGCCGGTCGAACGAGACGGCGTAGGCCCGGGTGACCCCGGGCAGCGGCTCCCCGATCCGGGTGGCGTAGACGCTCGAGCCGCCCCACTGGTTGTAGGCTTCCCAGTTCAGGGCGCTCGAGACGACCAGGAACCGCGTCGCCTGCCTGCTCCGGATCACGAACGGGACGTACGACTGGGTGCCCTCGGAGCTGTTCAGGCGGACGAGGTACACCCCCGATGGCCAATCGGGGGGGATGGCGAACGTCGTCGTGTAGTCCCAGGGTGCCCGGACCATCTTCGTCACCGGATCGATCACCGGGGGCGCCTGCTGCCGTCCGGGCCTCGGCTCGATCGCCGCGACCTTGACGAACGGACTCTCCGCGGGCTCAGTTCCGGACACCCGCCAGATCGTCGCGTCGTACCGCGGCGCCGTCGTCGATACCGCCAGCTTCAGCGTGCCGCCAGCGAAATACGAGGGAGCCGAGGCGAAGCCCTCGATGAGCCGGCCGGGCTTGGACCGCGATTGGATCTGCCACGGTCGAGGGCCCACGTAGGCGAATTCCGGCCGGGTCAGCAGGGGGATCGTATCGGCGGCTCCGGCGTATGACGGGTTGGGGGTCGCGCCAGGCGTCACCGGCGGCAGCGTGGGCGACGCGGTCGGGGGCGCGACGGCGGCCTGGCCCATCCAGGGCACCTGCTGCAGCGCGGTCTTCAGGTCGTGGAGCCAGGGCGGCCGCACGATGACGACAACCGCACCCGCAATGGCTCCGATCACCAGGAGCGCGCCGAGGGCGGTCGCGACGATCCGCCGACGCGACCGCCTGCCCGACGAAGGACTCAAGGGATCCGAATGCATGCCAGAAGGATGGCGCTGCCGACACGCTTGTCGTCGGTGGTCCCCCGCGTCAGCCCCGGCGCATCCGCCGCGCAGCCACGATGGCGATGATGACCACCACGACCACCACCGCGGCGGCGATCGCGAGTTCTCTGCCCGAGACCGTGGTACCGAACAGGGTGATGGCGAGCAGCGGCATGTGACGGACTCCGGCCTCAGCCCCGTGGATCGGGGCGACGGCCGGATGCTACCCGCGCGGGGCGCGGGCGCCCCGGGAGATTGCCGATTCTCAACCGTCACGACACATGCCTCTCGTCCCGGCCGCAATCACCGGTCGAACTTCAGCTGCGGCACCGCCAGCAGGGCACCCAGCCGCTGCCGCGACCGCGGTTCCGGCATTCGGCACACCCGGATGCGGCCCTTGTTGGCGATGTGGATCCCTGCCCGGCGGACCGCGGCGCCGACGGCTCCACGAGCGTGGAACGGAGTCTCCGGATCCCCGATTGTGCGGGGCGTATCGTTCACGATGGACTGTCGGCAACCGCGCGGCAGACGGCAATCAACCAGCCTCCACCCGCCGACCACGGTGGCGATATGAACGGCAACGCTCGGGCCCTTGAGATCGAGGGCGTCTCGAAGCGCTACGGCGACCTCGCTGCCCTCGAGAGCCTCAGTCTCGACGTGCGCGCCGGCGAGCTCTTCGGATTCGTCGGCCGCAACGGCGCGGGCAAGACGACGACCATGCGGATCGTGCTGGGTGTGCTGAGCCCGGATGCGGGGGAGGTTGTCGTGGCGGCCCGTCGGCCGCCTGATCGGAGGAGCAAATGCCGTCTCGCGTGAGGTCGAATCCGCTCGCGACCATGCTTGCCGTGGTCTCGGCGATCCTGATCCTGGTCAGCCGCCTCAACCGCCACCTGTGGTGGGGCGACTGGCTCTTCGCCGCCGGCATCGCGGTGCTCCTGGTCGCGGGCGCGCTGTTCCTCCTCCGCAGGCGGTGACCTAGCAACTCGCCGGGGCCGAACCCGACGAGCGGAGCGCGGCCGGCCTCGCCCGTCGCCTCCTACCCTCGGGCGCTCGCCCCCGTCTCCGTGGCCACGCCATCCGAGGCGTCACCGGGAGCCAGAGCGGGCAACTCCAGCACGAAGCAGGCCCCGCCGTCGCACCCTGGATCCAACCGCAGCGTCCCGCCCATGACCTCCGCGAGGCGCCGACAGACGAACAGGCCGATGCCTGCCCCGGGCTGGTGGTCGCGCACGGGCAGGCGCTCGAAGAGGCCGAACACCCGCTCGGCGCCTTCCGGCTGGATCCCGGGCCCGTCGTCGTGGAACGACGCCCGGAGCACGCCGTCGGCACCGCTGATCCCGATCCGGACCGCGGCATCGGGGCCTGCGTACTTCGCGGCGTTGGTCAGCAGGTTGCGAACGATCTGCCGCACGAACGTCGCGTCGGCGAGGACCACCGGGAGATCGGCGTCGGCGTCGACCGTAACGTGCAGGCGCGGCAGGGCGCCAGCCTCGGCGGCCACTGCTGCCTCGATGACCCGTCCCGGCAGCAGCGGCTCGAGCGCCGCGTCGAGGCGGCCCCGCTCGAACCGGGAGAGGACGAGCAGGTCCTCCACCAGGTGCACGAGGCGCTCGGCGTCCAGCGCGAGCTCCTCGGTCAGGTGCGCCCGGCTGTCGGCGGGCAACGCTCGCCTCAAGAGCTGCGACC
Organism: Chloroflexota bacterium; assembly: GCA_021786915.1. The sequence goes on along the minus strand of JAJYMP010000044.1, from coordinate 4,962 downwards.
CCGCGTAGATCGTCGTGATCGGCGTCCGCAGCTCGTGCGAGAGCATCCCCACGAACGCGTCGCGCGCGGCCTCGGTCTCGACGACGTCCGTCCGGTCGACGAGGACCGCGAACTGGACGGGCACCGCGTCGACCACCGCGTCGAGGACGAGGGGGGAGACGTACCGGCCGCTCGGGGACCGGCGGACCTCGTCGCGGCCCGGGACCTGCTCGAGCGTCTCGAGCACGGCAACCAGAGGCTGGCGCACGACACCGCCGAGCAGTTCGACGGCGGCGCGGTTGGCGACCTCGATCAGCCCTCGGGCGTCGGCGACGAGCACGGCCTCCGGGATCGCCGTGACGATCGCCTCGAGCTGGTCGCGGCGCGCGCGCGCCTCGTGGAGCAGGTCGGCGTGGTCGAGGGCCACCGCCGTGCGCCGGGCTAGGTCGGCCGCGACTTCGACGTCGTCCCGGTCGAACCGGCGGCCGGATGACGACATCGCCACGGTCAGGACCCCGAGGGTGCGACCGGTCGGAAGGACCATGGGGGCCGAGATGTACGAGTGAAAGTCCAGCGAGCGCATGAGCCCCCGGAGCCGCTCGTCGGGCAGGAGGTCGAAGAACTCGGGCGGAATGTCGAGCACCGCCTCGAGGCTCCCGGTCCGCGCGACCCAGGCGACGCCGGCCGGCGCGTCGGGCCGGTACGGGTATGCGTCCCGGACTTCCTGGGCGGTGGCGCGCTGGCGCGGGTCGGGCGCGACGATGACGGCCCCAGTGAACCGGAGGTCCGCGTCGAACATGTCGATCGCACACCAGTCGGCGAAGCGCGGCACGACGATTCGGGCGAGGGCGTCGAGCGTGACCGCACGATCGAGCGGCTCGTGCAGGAGGCGCGAGGCCTCGGCGACGAAGCGCGCCCGGTCCCGCGCCGCCTCGGCCTCGTGGCGGCCGTGGCGCGCACCGTGGCCCAGCCACGCTGTCATGATGCCGCCGAGCACGAATACGGCCGCGCCCACGAAGTTGGCGCTGGCCGGCTGGGCGCGCTCCCCGATCATGGCGAGGGCCGCGCCGACCGAGGCGACGATGGCGACCAGGCCGCCCACGAGTCCGCCGCCCCAGGCCCCGAGCGCGACCGCGGGGAAGAACGTGACGAAGGGCAGCGCGTGCCCGAGGGGCGCGTCCAGCGCGAGTCGGGCGGCTGCTCCGCCTGTCGCCGCAGCCAACCCCAGCGCCACCTCAGACAACAGGCGGCGGTGAGCTTCGACGGCGGGGCGGAGGCGCGCCATCAGTCGAATGTAGTCGGCCACGAGCGCCGGGCCCGCCGGTGCGAGGGTTTTGCAAGAGCCCGTGACAAACACGGCTGCCTTCTGCAATGGCGCAGCGCCGTGCGGTGCGACCCGCACGAAAGCGAAGGACGGTCACGCCGCGGGGGAGGATGGCGCGTCGCCGTCGGTCAGCCGCCGCCCGGCGCGATGGCGCTGCCCGCCATGAACGTGGACATCAGCCCGTCCTGGACGAGCTGGATGTGCCAGACCGAGGCTGTCAATGGCCATGCCCCGCGTCTCCGCCATCGACCGGGCGAGGATCCAGCCCAGGAATCACGCGGGCACAGCACCGACGAGGCCGTACGGCACGCCGTAGAAGTGGGCGATGCCGAAGCAGGGCGATCTGGCCGCCCTGCAGCGGGCGTGGGACAAGGTCTTCGGATCCTGGACCAGCTCGACTCGTACAAGTCCGAGGCGCTCAACACGATGAAGGCCACTGTGCGCGAGCTGACCGGGCAGGTGGAGCGGTCGGTTGCCTACATCGAGCTCCTGGGACCGGGCGACGAGGCCAAGGTGCCGGGGTCCGGCGTTCGCACCGACACGTCGATGCTCCGCCTTCCATGGAGGCGCAGGAGTCCCGCTGCGGTCAGTACTGGCCCTTGATCACGAAGAACGAGCCCCGGATCGTCCCGGCGAGCTTCGACTTCTGCCGGGCGAACTTGAACGCGTCGAGCTCGGCCGGGACCTCCATCCCGTCCGAGAGCTTGAACCCCACGGCCCGCTTCTTGGCGTCGTCGACCGTGTACAGCACGTTGACCGACAGGCCGCTCTCGTAGAACACGTACGACCAGCGGATGTTGTCGACCTGGAACGCCGTCGCCTCGAGCGGCCGGGACGCGATGACGATGCCGCGCTCCTCCCGCAGCATGCGGTGCACCAATTCGACCGTCTCCTCGGCCTCGTCAGCCGGCGCCACCGTGAAGTCGTGGCCGTACTTGTTCTTGAAGTAGCGGGCCTCGTTCGCGCGGAGGCCCGCGAGCGCGGGTGCCACCGGTGACGACTCCAGACCGGCGGTCGATACGTTGCTGAAGTCCACGACTTGGGGCATCACCGGCTCCTTGCGCCTCATGGGGCGCTGATTGCGGAATTCGCGCGGGCGCCCGACTCCTCGGACCTGGACGCAGCCTACCTGAGACGGCGATTGTCGCGAACCGCCGCCATGCTCGGGCATCCGCTGGCAACGCTCGGCCGGCGGCGCTACGCCCGGGGCGGCGCCTCGCCAGCGGGTCCCGCTACGCCTGGGGCTCGACGGGAAGCCGGAGGATGGACCGGCCCCGACCGTCGCGGGCCTGCCGCGGCTCGACCAGCAGCAGCTCGTGGAGGTGGCCGCGCGGCTGCAGCCCGGCCTCCTGGACCAATCCCCACAGCTTGCGGACGGCGGCAGACTCCTCCTCGGCCCGGCCCACGTGGAGGATCTGGGCGGCAGGGCCCTCGGTGAGCTCGACGATGTGGACCAGTGGCGCCGCCCGCCCGGCGCTCCGGCGCGCCTCGTCGATGGCGCTCGCCGCCTCCTCGTCCGAGGCGCGCGCGGGGATCTCGATCATCTGCTGCCAGTGCCACGTCGAGCGGTCCTCGAACGCCTCCGCGAGCTCGGGGAAGGACAGCTCGGGGTGGGTCCACCAGGCGCACTCGATGACCGCCCTCGGCTCGTCGACGCCTCGGGCGCGGAGCCGCCGGCGCAGGTTCTCGGCGACCGCCCGCAGGGACGCGGCCGCGATCTGGAAGCCCGCGGCCGATGGGGTGCCGACGCCGTCGATCGCGAACAGCCGGCGAGGGGGGACCACGACAATCGCGGCGCGATCGGTCGCCGCATGCCGGCGATCGAAGAAGCCGCTTGGCTCGATGCTCATGGGACGCTCCTAGTGTGGGGCCCATTCTGATCCAAACAGGCGCGGGGCATCGTCCGGGCGCCTGGTCGCCGCGCGGAGCCGACGGGTCTCGTCGACGGAGGGCTCAGGGGCGTTCGCGGCCGGGTAAGGAGTCTCTCATCGGGTGCTCATCGCCGCTTCAGCGGGCCCCGGGATCCTCGCTCGCATGGACGACCACAACCCGACTCCCCGCCCGAAAGGGCCGTCTACCCCGAGTCCCCGCCGCTACCTCGTGACCGGGGCTGCCGGCTTCATCGGCTCCGTCCTCGCGCGGCGGCTGCTCGATGAGGGCGCGACCGTCCTCGGCGTCGACGCCTACACGAACACCTACACCATCGCGGAGAAGCGCGCCCGTACCTCGAGCCTGCTGCGGCATCCCCGCTACGAGCACGTGGAGGGCGACCTCGTCGACCTTCCGCTCGTCGAGCTCCTCGAGGGCGTCGAGGCGGTCTTCCACCTCGCGGGCCGCCCGGGCGTGCGCCCCAGCTTCGAGCTCGAGCACCTGTACCGGCACGACAACGTGGAGGCGACGCGGCGGCTCATGGGTGCCGCCGCCGCGGCTCGATCCGTGCGTCGCGTGGTGTACGCGTCGTCGTCCTCGGTGTACGGCGACGCGCCGCTGCCCTTCCGCGAGACGCGTGCCCCTGCGCCCATCTCGCCTTACGGCCGCACGAAGCTGGAGGCGGAGGAGATCTGCCTCGCGGCCAACGGTCCGGCCCTCGAGACGGTCGCCCTGCGCTACTTCACCGTGTACGGCCCCGGCCAGCGCCCGGACATGGGCCTGCGCCGCTTCGCGGAGGCTGCGCTCGCGGGTCGGCCGATCGAGCTCCTCGGCGACGGCACGCAGAGCCGCGACTTCACCTTCGTCGACGACATCGTCGAGGCGACCCGGCGCGCGGCCGACGCGCCCGCGGCTGGGCTGGCGCTCAACGTGGGGGGCGGGTCCCGGATCACGCTGCTCGAGGTCTTCGAGATCCTGGGGCAGCTCGTGGGCCGGCCGGTCGAGATCACAGCCCAGCCCTTCGCGCGCGGCGATGTCCGGCACACCGTCGCCGACGGCTCGAGAGCGCGGGACCTGCTGGGCTTCGCGCCCAGGGTGCCGTTCCCGGAGGGCTATCGGCGCGAGGTCGGTTGGCTGCGCGAGCGCCTGGCCAAGGCCGCCTGAGCGCGGGCGGGGGCGGCCGCCAGCCGCGCACGCTGGCGCAGCACGCCGCTGCCCGCGACAATCAAGACGGCGGGATGAGCCGGTAGCCGGCCCCCCGGAGGGCATGCAGGAGCGGCGGGAGCCCGGGCGTGTTGAGCTTGCGGCGCAGGTAGCCGACGTAGACGTCCACGACGTTGCTGCCCGGCTCGAAGTCCACCTCCCACACGTGGTTCAGGATCTGCGCTCGCGACAGCACCTGCTCGGGATGGCGCATGAAGAACTCGAGCAGCGACCACTCCCGGACGGAGAGGTCGATCCGGCGCCCGTCGCGCCAGGCCACCTTCGTGAGCAGGTCGAGGCGGAGGTCCCCGACGCACAGCTCCCGCGACGAGACCTGGTCGTGCGCCCGCAGCGCGGCGCGGATCCGGGCCAGCAGCTCCTCGAAGGCGAATGGCTTGGTGACGTAGTCGACCGCGCCGGCGTCGAGCCCCCAGACCTTGCTCTGGAGCTCATCCCGCGCGGTCAGGATGATCACGGGCACCGCGGGGTGCCGCGCCCGGAAGACCTGCAGCACGCGCTTGCCGTCCGTGCCGGGGAGCCCGAGATCGAGGAGGACGAGGTCATACTCCTCCTCCGGCATCTCCGCA
>JAJYMP010000034.1 GCA_021786915.1 Chloroflexota bacterium | reverse complement strand
GGCACTGACCGTTCGCTCGTACGAGCGCTGGGCGACGCCGACGAACAGGCAGTCGATGACCGCCAGCTGGGCGATCCGGCTGGCCATGGCGCCCGACCGAAACGTCGTCTCACGGGCAGCCGTGGTGAGCACGTGCCGGGCGTGCTCGGTCAGGGGTGACCGGCCGAAGTTGTCGTCGCACTGCTCCTCCTCGACTACGCTCCGGCGGCGGTGAGGGCCTCACCCATGATCTCCAGCGCCTGATCGACCTCGGCTCGCGTCGTTACGAGCGGCGGGATAAGGCGCACGACCTGGCCCCACGAGCCGGCCGAGAGAACGATGAGCTGACGCTCCAGGGCTGCCGCGATGACGCCCCCCGCCATCGCGGGGTCGGGGGCGCGCCCATCGGCCACGCCAGGCTGGACGAATTCGAGACCCACCATGCAGCCCAGGCCCCGTACGTCGCCGAGGGAAGGATGGGCTGGCCGGAGTTCGCGCAGCCCGTCGAGGAGTTGCCGGCCACGTGCCGCTGCGTTGGCGACAAGCCCCTCATCCTCGATGACGTCGAGTGTCGCCAGCGCGGCGGCACAGGCGACGACGTTGCCGCCGTACGTTCCGCCGTGGACTCCAGGCGCCCAGCTTTCAAAGAGCTCCTCGCGGACGATGATCCCGCTCAGTGGCAGGCCAGAGGCGATCCCCTTCGCGACGGTCACGATGTCAGGTCGCGTCTCCACATGCTCAACGGCGAACATCCGCCCGGTCCGGCCGAAACCGGTCTGGATCTCATCGGCGACGAGCAGGATCCCGTGCCGGTCCGCGATCGCGCGCAGGCGAGGCACGAAGTCGTGGGGCGGAACCACGTAGCCCCCCTCACCAAGGACCGGCTCGACGATGAACGCCGCGACCCGTTCGGGTGCCACGAGCTGGGCAAATAGGAGGTCCAGCTCCGACTCCCAGTCGCAGCTGCACGCAAGCCGTGCGTGCGGGCCACCCGGCGCTCGGTAGCAATACGGGTAGGGAGCGTGGTAGACCGAGCCTGGGAGCGGCTCGAAGTCGCCGCGGACCGCGACCCTGGAGCTCGTCAGGGCCATCGCCTGGGCGGTGCGACCGTGGAAGCCGCCCCGGAAGGCAACGATCGCCGGCCGTCCGGTCGCGGCGCGGGCCAGCTTCACCGCCGCCTCGATGGCCTCTGCCCCGCTGTTGGCGAGGAACGCCGCCCAGCCGTCGCCCGGCAGCACGTGACGAAGCCGCTCATGGAGCCGGAGACCTGGCTCGTGGTAGACGATGTTCTGCTGGCCGTGCAGGAGCTTGGCTGCCTGTGCCTGAACGGCAGCCACGACGCGCGGGTGGGCGTGGCCCGTGCTCGTCACCCCGATCCCGGAGCTGTAGTCGAGGTAGCGCCGGCCGTCGCGGGTGACGAGCCAGCTGCCCTCGCCGTGCTCGACGATGAGGTCGGTGTAGCGGGACCAGACCGCCGGCACGACCGATCGGTCGGGAAGGGCATCGAGGCGCCCGTCGTCCGTCACCACGGCGCGATCCCCGGCGACCTCGACAGGAGAGGCCTCATCGGAGGGCCAGCTCGGCGAACGTCGCCATGTCGGTCACCGTCAGGTCCGGTGCCGCCGAGGCCGGGGGCGTGGCACCGAACCCGGGCTTGTCGTTGCGGCGATCGATCCAGACGGTCGACATCCCGAGCCGCTTCGCCGGGACGTGGTCGTGGAACAGGCTCTGGGCGACATGGAGGATGCGCTCGCGCGGGACGTCGATACGCTCGAACGCGAGCTCGAAGACCCGCAGGTCCGGCTTGTATCTGCTTGCCTGCTGCGCGGTGACGACCCAGTCGAACGTCACGCCGAGTCGGCGGTTCGAGCTCGCGAACAGGTCGTCGTCGCAGTTCGTGATGACGCCGAGCCTGAACCGCTGTGCGAGCCGCGCGAGGGCGGCGGCCGAATCCGGGAATGCAGGCCAGTCGCCGACAGACTCGGAGAAGGCTGTCGTCTCGCCGTCGCCAGGATCAATCTCATACTCGCCGCACACTCCACGGAGCGAGCGCACGAGGACCTCCCGGTATCGGAGATACTCGCCGGCCTCGGCCGCCGCCTCATGGCGCGCGAATGCCTCAAGGAGCTCGTCGTCGCTCGCCGCGACACCTCGTGGCGCGAGGACGGCGCGGAGGCCCGTCGCGATGCCCGCTTCCCAGTCGATGAGCGTCCCATAGCAGTCGAACGTCAAGGCGTCGAACCGGCCGAAGTCGAGATCCACCATGTGCCTTCCTCCGTGTGCGGTGCAGCCCGGATCCGTCCGAGCGTCGTCCTGCCGCGCGACAGGCGTCGGTCGTCGCCGCCCGGGAGTCACCGGGTGATCCGGCATGCGCCCGAGAAGGACCTCCCGGACGCCGAGCGCCGCCTTCAGCCGGCGGTCGCGCAGCGACTCCTCGGAGTAGAAGGCCACGTGCGGCGTGAGGATCACGTTGTCGAGACCGATGAGCGGATGGTCCGGGCCCGGCGGTTCCGCGGCCAGGACGTCGAGCGCCGCCCCGGCGATCCACCCCTCGCAGAGGCCCTCGTACAGCGCGGCCTCATCGATCAGGGCACCCCGCGCGGCGTTGACGAGAAACGCCGTCGGCTTCATCGCGCGAATCTCCGGTGACCCGATGAGCCCCTGGGTCGACTCGGTGAGCGGCACGTGCAGCGAGACGAAGTCGGCGGTCGCCAAGAGCTCGCCCAGCCCCGTCAGGGTGACGCCCGCGGGCGGGTTGGCGACGAACGGGTCGTGGGCGAGGATCGTGAGCCCGAGAGCCGACGCGCGCGTGGCGACGGCGCAACCGATTCGGCCCAGTCCGACCAGCCCGAGCACGCTTCCCGCCAGGCGGCGGGTCGGACTGATGTCGGCCGGCGACCAGCGACCCCCGTGGACGATCCGGTCGAGCCGGACGACCTGGCGGGCACAGGCGAGGATCAGGGCGATGACGTACTCCGCCACCTCGTCGACGCAGTAATCGGGGACGTTCGTCACGGCGATGCCGCGGCTGGCGGCGGCATCGATGTCGATGTTGTCGACCCCGACGCCGTAGCGGGCGACGACCTTGAGGCTCGGGGCCTGGTCGATGACGGTCTCGGTGATCGGTGCCCGGTTGACGAGCAGGCCGTCGACGGACCCCACCATCGTCAGCAGGTCGACTCCAGACGAGGAACGATGTGCGACGACGGCACAGCCGATCGGCTCGAGCACGGATCGCTCGATCGCGAGGTCGTCGAACGCGCCGTCCGTGACGAGCGCGGTGAAGCGCCGACTCGCCTCCAGCGTCATGAACCGATCCCGCCGATCGAGACGTACTTCACGTCGAGGTACTCCTCGATCCCGAAGGCCCCGCCCTCGCGGCCGAAGCCCGACTCCTTCATCCCGCCGAACGGCGCGCTCGGCGTGGACGGCAACCCGTCGTTGGCGCCGACGACCCCGAACTCGAGGCGCTCCGCGACGCGGAGCAGGCGTGCATAGTCCCGGGTCGCGAAGTACGCCGCGAGGCCATACGGCGTGTCGTTCGCGAGGCGGACGGCTTCGTCCTCGGTGTCGAACGCGGTCAGGCCGGCGACCGGGCCGAAGGTCTCTTCGCGGGCGATGAGCATGTCGCCGGTGACGCCATCGAGCACCGTGGGCGCGAAGAAGTGGCCGGTCGCAAGATCCCCTTCATGGATCCGACGTCCACCGACGACGACTCGCGCCCCGTGGCGGACCGCATCTTCCACATGCTGTTCGACCTTGGCGAGCGCGCGCTCGTCGATGAGCGGGCCGATCTGCACGCCCGGTCGCGAGCCGACGCCCACGACGAGCGCGGCCGTCCGCGCGGCGAACGCCTCGAGAAACTCGCGATAGACGCCTCGCTGGACGTAGATCCGGTTCGCGCAGACACACGTCTGCCCGGCGTTGCGGAACTTCGAGGCCATCAGCTGCTCGAGGGCAGCGCCGAGATCAGCGTCGTCGAAGACGATGAAGGGGGCGTGCCCGCCGAGCTCGAGGCTGAGCCGTTTGACCTGATCGGCCGAGCGACGGATCAGGTCCTTGCCGACCTCGGTCGAGCCGGTGAACGAGATCTTGCGCACGCGCGGGTCACCCATGAGGACGTCAACGGCCATCGCTGACTGGCGCGTCGTGATGAGGTTCACGAGGCCGGGTGGAGCACCGGCGTCGCGGATCGCGCGGCAGATCTCGATCGCAGTCAACGGGGTCGCTGAGGCGGGCTTGACAACGCTCGTACAGCCGGCCGCAATCGCGGGCCCGAGCTTTCGCGTCAGCATCGCCGCCGGGAAGTTCCACGGCGTGATCGCCGTGGTCACCCCGACGGGTTGCCGGAGCACGAGAACACGCTTCTCGGGCGAACTCGGTGGGGCGACCTGTCCGTAGATCCGTTCGGCCTCCCCGGCGAACCACTCGAGGAACCCGGCAGCGTAGTCGACCTCGCCGGCCGACTCCGCAAGGGGCTTGCCCTGCTCATCCGTCATGACGTTGGCGATCAGCTCGCGCCGCTCGCGGATGAAGTCCGCCGACCGCCTCAACAGCCGGGCCCGCTCGATCGCAGGCGTGACGCGCCACATCGGCAACGCATCGTGAGCAGCGTCGATCGCCGACCGGACGTCGCTCTCGTCGGCGTCGGGGGTCGATCCGACGACCGCCCCGGTGGCGGGGTCGGTCACCTCAAAGCGCCGCCCACTCGTGGCTTCGCGCCACTCATGGCCTATGAGCAGTCGGCCGTCCCGTTGAACTCGAGCTGTCACCTTCACCTCAGCAGCATGATTGTCTAACAACAATACAGTCATTCATAGATGCCGTCCAGCTCGATCTCCAGCACGTCGGCACGGTCTTGCTCCGTCTCGGTCTTGCTCCGTGTCTAACAGAAGTACAATGCTCGCGATGTGCCGTCCATGGACGCCGCCGCAGCCTGCGGTTGTCGGACGAGGAGAGGCGCCAGTCAGGCCGCAACCGGCGAGGTCGCGCATCGGACCGATGACAAGGCAGGCACTCAAGCCGATCTCCGTGCCCGAAGCACTTGCGGCCTCACTGCGCCAGCGGATCCTCAATGGCGACTTGGTGCCGGGCGAGGCGCTTCCGGAAACGGCATTGGCCGCGGAGTACGGCGTTGCGCGCCCCACGATCCGAGCGGCGCTTCAGCAGCTCACGACCACCGGCCTCCTTCGACGCGAGGCGAATCGGAGCGCTCTGGTCCCGCGGTTGACGGAGGCGGACGTCGCAGACCTGTTCCTTGTTCGAGAGCTCCTCGAGTCAGAGGTGGTCCGGCTGTTGACCAAGCGTCGTTTGATTCCGCCGCGTGCCGACCAGGCCGTACGACGCCTGGAGTCTCTCGCTCCTGACGCCCACTGGAGCGAGGTCGTCGAGGCGGACCTCGAGATCCATCGTGCGCTTGTCGAGGCCACCGGGAGCTCGCGCTTGGTCCGCCTGTTCGCCTTGCTGGAGGACGAGATCCGGCTCTCGATCGCCCAGCTACGGCCTGCATACGAATCCCCCCGGGCACTCGCTCGCGAGCACCGTGAACTTCTCGCGACACTCGAACGAGGATCGACCAGGGAGGCGCTCGCCGCGCTTCGCGAGCACCTCGCGCTTGCGATCCGGTACCTCGGTCACGGCCCAGCTCCGGGACGGGCCCGCGGGACCCGGCGCCGCGCTGCGCAGCGGAAGCCAAAGTGACGCGTCTGGATCGCGCGGCAGACGCATCCTGCAGCTTTCGCCGGGGTGGCGATTTCACGTGACCATCTCCAGCCCTGCCGGTGCCGGTGCAGGCAGGGCTGGTGTCTCGAGTCGGACGGCCGAGGTCGACCGACCTCTGGAGCACGAGGCGGCTTCACTCGGCCTGCGGCGACGTCCCGCCGGCGGAGTTCGAGGCCGCCTACCATCAGCGCCAGGCGGAGACCACCCCGGCCGCCTGATTCCAGCCGTCAGGGTCTCCACGGAATCCAGTGCGGTTCACAGTTGACCTTCCGAGAGATCCGCGACGGTGGGTCCGATCGCGCTCAGGTCGACACCGTCCGCTCCTCCCACATGCCTCGGATGACGTCGAGCTGACCCAGGTGGTAGGCGATGTGGCAGAGGTCGTGGACGACCACCCAGACCGCGCTCCGACCCTCGGGTGGGACCACACCCCACGACAGGAGCCCGCGACCGAGGTCAATGGGCGCCGGCAGAAGCGCTGTGCCGGGGAGCGTGACGAGGGTCTCGCGCAGCGACGCCGACACGTCTCGGAGGCGCGCCTCGAGCTCCTCGAGCGTCCCCTCCCGGTTGAACTCCTCCGCGCGGACGCGCCCGGTCGGACGGCCACCGACCACCTCGCCGATCCAGTAGTCGGCGGACCCGAGCAGGTGATAAGCGAGCGTGAACGCGTTGTTGTCGGTACCCGCCGGCATCCAGTTGAGTCCGTCACCGGCAAGAGCGTGGGCGTCCTTGAAGACGTCGACGAGGAGGGCGTCGAAGATCGCCTCGAGGTCGGCTCCGACGGCCGAAGCGGCGCGGTCAAGTTCAGACATCTGCATGCTCCTTTTCAAGAAGGTCGAACCCTGGGTCGAAGAGGGAGGCGAAGCCCCCGCTGTGAACGAGGACGACCGCGTCGAAGCCGGCCAATCTGCCGCGACCTCCGAGGTCGATCAACCCGGCAAGCGCCTTGCCGGTGTAGACGGGGTCGAGGAACAACCCTTCGCTGCGGGCTGCCAGGCGAATGGCCCCACGACACGCGTCGGTCAGCACCCCGTAGTCCGGACCCTTGTACGAACCATCGATCCAGACCGCCTCGGGCCCGACCGCGCGGGTGATTCCGGCGAGCGCGAGGGCCTCGGAGGCGAGGCGCGCCGTCTTGCCCACCTTGACGGCCGGATCCCCGCTCACGCTGATGCCGAGAATCGTCAGCTCCGGCCATGACGCCAGCGCCCCGGCGAGCAGCCCGGCATGCGTCCCGCATGAGCCGTTCGCGACGACAACCAGCGGCCGGAGAACCTCACCGCGATCGGCGGTCAACTGAAGACGGATCTCGTCAACCGCTCCCATGTAGCCGAATGAGCCGAGGGCGTCGGATCCTCCCTCCGGGATGACGTGCGGACGCCCTCCGTCGCGGGTGATCTGTCTGGCGGCACCGTCCATCGCCCGCTCCGCTGACCCAGAAGCGACGAACCGGACGTCCGCGTCCATCAGCCGGTCGAGCAGGAGGTTCCCGGTCGCCGCCCCGGGCGGGTTGCTGACCAGGATCAGGATCGGCATCAGGCCGAGCCGTCGAGCCGCAGCCGCCGTCAGGTGGCAGTGGTTCGACTGGACGCTGCCGGTCGTGATCACGTGCGTCGCGCCCTCGGCCACCGCCTGTCCGAGGTGGTACTCGAGCTTGCGCGCCTTGTTGCCCCCGCCGCCGAGGCCGGTCATGTCGTCGCGCTTGACGTAGAGGCTGCAGCCGACCTCCTCGCCGAGACGCGGGAGGGGCTGCAGGGGAGTCGGCCACGTCCCAAGGGGGACGCGGGGAATCGCGGCGGGTATCACGGGCGTGCTCCAAGTGCCACGTGGCGCTCCGGAGTCGGCGCCCTCGACCCGGACAGTACGTGATGCCGCACCCGACGGAACCACCGCAGGTTCGATCGACCGATCGCGAATCGTGATCACCACGAGAACCTGACGGTCCGTGAGACGTTGCGACGGGATACCCTACTGGCCTGACGCTCCAGGACATCCGCTCGCGGATCGCGACGGCAGCGCTGGCTCACTTCGGAGTGGTGGTGGATCTCAGGCAGTTGCGGACGTTCTGTACGGTCGTCGAGACGGGCGGGTTCAGGCGCGCGGCCAAGCGTCTCTACCTGGCCCAATCCGCGGTCTCGACGCAGATCCGCCAGCTCGAGCAGGAACTGGGCGCGCCGCTCTTCGAGCGCTCGACTCGCGGCGTGAGGTTGACCCGGGCGGGGGCCGTCCTCCACCGCTACGGCCAGACCATCCTCGGCCTCAGCCAGGAGGCCCGCGAGCGGATCGGTGCCCTCGACCGGCAGGGCATCACCGAGGTGCGCGTGGGCACGACGGACATCGGCGCGTTCTACCTGCCCGCCATCCTGCGGACGTTTCGTTCCGCCCACCCGCGCGTGGCCGTGGCGCTGCATGAGGACACGAGCGCGGTGCTCGTCGATCGGGTCATGCGCGGCGAACTCGACCTGGCCCTGGTCGCGGCGTCGGGAGGCACGGAAGACTGCACGTTCACCGAGCTGTTCGAGTTGCAGCTCCTCGTTGTCTGCAGCGCCGCCGATCCGCTCGCGCGGGGATCCGAGGTCACGGTCGCCGAACTCGCCACTCAGCCACTCGTCGTCTACGAACCCGGCTGCGCCTACCGCCATATCATCGAGACCGCGTGCAGAGCGAACGGGATCGCGCCGGTCATCGCCCTCGAATCCAACCGGCTCGGCCCGATCCGAGATGCCGTCGCCGCCGGAATGGGTGGGACGATCCTCCCGGAAGCCGCCGTCCGGCGTGATATCGAGGAAGGCAGTCTCGTCGCCCGGCGCCTCGAAGGTTTGGACGCGGCCGTGTCGATGGCGCTCGTCAGCCGACGCGCGCCCAGCACCACACCGCCGGTCGACGCGCTGGTCGAGATCCTGACGACCCGGTCCGCTCTTGGCTCATTCCCCGCTGGGAGCGGATGACCCGGGCCCTTCGCGCCGAGCCTTGGCTGACGGGTCGCGGCGCCTCGACTCGCGGCTGGGCATGCGTCGGCTCTGCACGGCGGCGTAGGTCAGCTCGAGTGCACGGATCGTCCGCTCGTACGAGCGCTGAGCCACGCCCACGAAGAGGCAGTCGATGACCGCCAGCTGGGCGATCCGGCTGGCCATGGCGCCCGACCGAAACGTCGTCTCCCGGGCAGCCGTGGTGAGCACGTGCCGGGCGTGCTCGGTCAGGGGCGACCGGCCGAAGTTGGTGATCGCGATCGTCGTGGCCCCGCACTCTGCGGCAACGCGCAGCGCCTCGATCGTGTCGATCGTCGTCCCTGTGTGCGAAATCGCAATGGCGACGTCCCTCGGTCCCAGTAGCGCGGCCGAGGTCAACGCCGCGTGCGGGTCAGGCCAGACGGACGAGAGCAACCCGATCCGGTGCAGCTTCTGGTGAAGGTCCTGGGCGACGAAGCCACTCGCGCCGATCCCGTAGATGTCGACGCGCTCGGCGCCCGCCACCGCGTCGATCGCCCGCGAGAGCGCGCCTAGATCGAGGGTGGCCGCGGTGTCCTCGATGGCTCGCGCGTCACTGTAGGTGATCTTCGTGACGATCTGTTCGAGGCTGTCGGTCGGGCTGATGTCGCCGGTGAGGTGCGCGCCCGATCCGTTGTCCGCCTCCTCACGGCCGGTCTCCCGGGCCAGGGCGAGGCGCAGGTCCGGGTAGTGCCGGAAGCCCACCGCGTGACAGAATCGCAGCACCGTCGCCCCAGAGGTGCTGCACTGGTCGGCCAGTGCGCCGATCGAGCTCCCGGCGACCGCCGCCGGGTCGTTGAGCACGGCCTCGGCAACGCGACGCTCGGCCGGGCGGAGGGTCGGGAGGGCAGCGCGGATGGTGACCAGTACGCCCCTGCCGGGATCGGCCGGCGTCGACGCGGAAGGTGCTGACGGGCGGCTCATTCGGGTATCTCCCTGGTGGCGGCGCCATCGGTTGCGGCCGCTTCTGCGACGGCGACCGCGGCGACGCGGCGCCGCACGATCGAGATGTCGGACCAGTCCCGACTCGGGTGGACCCGGTTGGTCAGGAGGACCACCACCAGCCGGCGCGTGGGGTCGATGACCAGGGACGTGCCGGTGAAGCCAGTGTGGCCGACGGCTCCCGAGCCGGCGAGTGCCCCCATGAACGTTGAGTCGCCGATGCGGAAGCCGAGCCCGTGTCGGAAACCGGGGTCGATCCCTTCCGGCAACTGATTGCGGAACATCTCCAAGACCGTCGCATCCCGCAAGATCCGGGTGCCGTCCACCTCGCCGCCGCGACGGAGCGCCTCGCCGAACCTCGCCAGATCGGCGGCCGTGCTGAAGATTCCGGCGTTGCCCACGGTTCCTCCCAGTGACCAGGAGTTCTCATCATGCACGCTCCCCCGGACCATGCCTCGACCCACGTAAGGCTGGTACTCAGTGGCGGCGGCCCGGATCACCTGAGATCTAGAAGGAAGGTACCCGGTATTGGCAAGACCGAGCGGCCGGCAGATCCGCTCCTGCACCAGTTCCGGCAGAGCCCGACCGCTGACCTCCTCGGCAAGGAATCCGGCCACGATGTAGCCGATACAGGAGTACTCGAAGACGACGCCGGGTGGGTTCACCAGGGGCGCCGTCAGGACCGCGAGCCGGCGCGATGCCGGATCCGGCCAGTCGGACCACAGGCGAAGCAGAGCAGGGAGGCCCGACATGTGGCTGAGCAGGCGCCGCAGCGTCACAGCCCGACGGTCTCCCGATCCGAATGACGGCAGGTACTCGGCGATCGGCTCGTCGAGGGCCAGCAGGCCGTCCTCGACGAGCGTCAGCAGCACGGTGGCGGTGAACAGCTTGGTCATCGAGGCTACGTCGAAGACAGTATCCTCGCCCATCTCGACCCATCTACCGGTCGGAAGGTCCGTCCCGTCGGCATCTTCGTAGCGCACCGCGTTCCCGACCGCGACCGTGGGTTCTCTTGACCCGTCCCGCACCACCACCGCCACGGCGCCCGGGTAGAGCGGCCGTGGGCTCCCCGTGAGCCCGGAGGTCAGTACCGCGTGCAAGCGATGCATGTGGAACCCCTCCCTGGTCTGATGTCAGTTCCTTACGCAGTATCTACTATTTGTGGCAACTATTGACTTCGGCGCGGCCGGGTGCAACGATGCCACGCGCTGCGCTCGGTTGACGAACGCGCAGGCAGCAGTCGGGCCGAAGGCGCCCGATCAGCCCGCGGTCGAGAACGCCCGCGGTCGACCGGAGGTAGGCGATCATGGATCTACGAAGGTCACGGACGGCAGCCTGGGGCAGGCTCCTGACCGGTCTCGCCGTCGTCGGGCTCCTGTCCGCGGCGTGCGGCAGCTCCACCAGCAGTCCGACCGCCAGCGGTCCGGCGGCCACCAGCCCGGTCGCCAGCGCCGCGGCGACGGAGGCTCCCGGCGAAAACCTCGTGGCGGGAATCACCAGCGACCCGGACACCCTCTTCCCGTGGAAGGCCACCCAGTTCCAGGCGGTGGCCATCCTGGGCACGATCTACGGCACGCTCACCGAACTCGACGACAAGCTCAACGTGGTCCCGGGGCTCGCGGAATCCTGGCAGACGTCCGACGACGGCAGGACGATGACCCTCACCCTGCGGTCGGACGTCAAGTTCCATGACGGCAAGGACTTCAGCTCGGCCGACGTGAAGTTCTCGCTGGACAAG
>JAJYMP010000484.1 GCA_021786915.1 Chloroflexota bacterium | reverse complement strand
CCCCGTGCGGGTCATCGACCCGCCGACCTACCCGGACACCAACCCGGACCCGAACGTCCGGCAGAAGTGCCAGTGGCAGATATTCAAGGACCCGACCAAGGTGCCCGAGGAGTACTACACGCGCGTCGGGCGCACGAAGCCGGCGGCATTCGGTTCGAAGGCGCTGGGCGCCCGCGAGCTCCCGGTCATGAACGCGGGGCTGCCCGGCGCGGGCTGACCCCTTCCTCGTCTATCGCTCCGAACGCGGCGCCGGACCTCCTCCTCGGCGCCGCGTTCGTGTGTCCGGCGCCAGCGGCCTCGAACGTTTGTCTCGTGCCGGTGGCGGGGCGCGCTCAGACCCGGAAGATGCGCTCCGCGTTCGCCGAGAACATGGCGACCTGCTCGTCGTGCGAGAAGTCCTTGATGATCTCCGCGTAGGCGTTGACCACGTCAGGGTAGGAGGAGTACAGCCGGTCCACCGGCCAGTTGGTCCCGAAGAAGCTACGCTCGACGCCGAAGACCTCGATGCAGGTCATGACCCACGGGCGGATGGAGTCGACCGTCCACTTCGGATCGCACATACCGAGGCCGGAGATCTTGATGACGACGTTCTGGGCGCCCGCGAGATTCTGGATCTCCTTGCGCCAGGTCTGGAAGTACGCGTCGTCCCGCTGCCGCGGGAACCCGGCATGGTCGAGCGAGATCACGATGTTCGGGTACTTCTCGGCGAGGGCACGGATCTTCCCGTACGCCTCGGGCGAGGAGTCCATGCAGTTGACGAGGTCGTATTTCTCGAGGAGGGCGAAGCCGCGCTGCCAAGCAGGGTCGGTGTAGTAGTCGCCCGGGCCGAAGTCGCGGACGCCGCGCATGTTCGCGAACGCCATGTGACGCTCGAGGGTGGCCTCGGCGTCCGGCTCGGCGAGATGGACCTCCGCGACGATGCCGTGTGGGTGGCCCAGGCGATCCGCGAACGCCTGGAGCCACTTCGTCTCCTCGACCGGGTCCTTGGTCCCGAGCGCCGCCTGGACGTGGATCGACTTCTTGACGTTGGCGAACCGCGTCTCAGCGACGAAGTCGTCCGCCCAGTAGCGCTGGGCCTGGATCGCCTCGATGTCGCCCAGGATGGGGTGCTTCCAGCCGGGCTGGAGCCACACGTAGAAGAGGTTTGGGTCCTGCAGGTCGGAGAAGTGGACATGCGTGTCGACGAACGCCAGCTCGGCCATGTTCAAAGCGCCTCCTACCGTACGACGGGCCCGGGCCCCAAGGCGTATGATCGCTGCTGCAATCCTTACCAGAACCGTTGCGCAGTGCGCGTTTGACTGTAGGGTTACCCGCAAGAGCCGTCAAGCCAGCGTCGCGCGAGGAGCACCGCATGACCCACCTCGCATGGTCCGATGAGATCGGCAAGCGGGTCCGCACCGGCGACTGGGCGGACCAGGCGGTCTCGACCGTCACGAAGATCCGCGATGCGCTCGAGGACGCCGGCGACGAGTTCGGCCTGAAGGCCGGGCGCCGCGAGACGGCCGCCCAGCTGGTCGACTACTTCATGGAGGAGGCCAAGATCGTCTACGTCATCTACAAGGTGTGGACGGACGGCTTCCTCGACTGGCTCCGCGCACAAGGGGTGTCCGAAGCCGACCTCGCCGCGGAGCTGGACCGGCTCGCGCACCTGATGGCGTACCCGGACGGCACGCCGCTGGACCCACCGGCCCGCTGGGAGGCATTGGGCGAGCGGGCGGGCCGCCTGGCCAACGGGATCCGCAGCTACAACGTCCCGGTCGCCCGGGCGAATACGGAGCTGGAGGGCATCCTCGAGGACTGGCGCCGGCTCCACGACCGGTACGCGGACCTGATGGCCGGGGTGCTCGCCTACGTGGCACGCCGGTTCGGCGAGGCGGCGCTGGAGCCGTGCTACCGCTCCGTGCTGGAACCTTATATCCAGGAGCGCTACATGGTGTTCGACGTGCGGTTCCGGCCGTACGCGGACACCCTGGTCCGCAACCTGTACATCAGCCTCGAGGCGATGCGCGCCCACCTCGTCGGCCCCGGCCGGCGCGGGGATGTCGAGCTGGAGGAGTTCGACGACCGCTGGGAGCTCCGCTTCGACCCCTGCGGATCGGGTGGCCGCCAGGTGCGCGGCGACGAGATCGAGGGGACCGGGTCGCGGGTGCTGGCGCCCTACGACTTCGGGGTGACGCAGGAGGCGCACCCGTGGTCGTGGAACGAGACGGGCGTCTGCTATTACTGCGCCCACTGCAACTTCGCGCTGTCCACGCTGCCGGCCGAGCGTTGGGGTCACCCGGTGCGTACGGTCGATCCGCCGCTCTGGCGCGGGCCGGACGATCCGCTCACGCGGAAGCACTGCACGTGGACGGTGTGGAAGTCGCTGGAGGCCATCCCGGAGCGGGAGTACGCTCGGATCGGGCGGACGAAGCCGGCCCTGCCCCTGATCCAGGCCGGGCCGGCGGGTCCGATCTCCGATCGTCCGGCCTGACGCAGAGGCGACGGGGTCAGGCCGGCACGTGCTCGCGAAGCCAGGCCACGCTCTGCTCGACCATCGCCAGCTCGTCCACCGGGCCGTCCCCCAGCGAGGCGAGCTCCACGCAGACCGGGCCGTCGAAGCCGGCGCGGTCGAGAATCCCGAGAATCTCCGCGAGGGGCGCCATCCCCTCTCCCAGCACTGTGCAGGTCGGACCGCCCCACACGGTGGGATCGCCCGGTGGATGGTCCTTGAGCTGGACGAGCAGCGTGTGCGGCGCGAGTGCCCGCGTCCCCTCCAGCATGTCGTCCCCGACCCGGACCAGGTTGACGTTGTCCAGGCAGACGCCGACATTGGGCCGGTCGACGCGCGCGAGCAGGTCGAGGATGTCACTGGCCCGCAGATCGCCGTGGTTCTCGAGCGCGAGCTTGACGCCGACGGCAGCCGCCCGATCCGCGGCGCGGCGCATTGGTCCGACCAGGCGCTCCACCAGTACCTCCGCGGGCTCGTCGCCGCGGGTGGCCGGGCTGCCGGCCGTGATCCGCATGAACGGGTGGCCGAGGCGGCCTGCGGCATCGATCCAGCGCGCCAGGTCCAGCTCCGCACCGTACTGCCGCCCGCCGTCCAGCCCGTGGAACTGCCCGGCCGGCCACGGGTGCCCCCACGAGAAGCCGAGACGGACGGGCGCGGCCGACGCGGTGAGGCCGTCGTCGAAGCTCTCCGGGGCCGGCAGGTAGCAGGTCTCGAGGAACAGCGCGTCCACACCGAGCGACCGCGCGTGGGCGATCGCGGGCGACGGCTCCAGCGGCCACGGATCGGGCCGCGGGCGCTCCCCGGGACGCGTTTCGCCGTACCGGCGGTGGTACGAGTAGCTGTCGATGCCGACCTGCATCTGGTCCCTCGCGTTGCCGCCACCTGTCCGGCTATGGTAGCGTGCTGCTGGAAACGTCACCAGCCCGGATGCCACCGGGCCATCCCGAGGGAGGCGATCGATGATCCAAGTCGAAGGCTTGGGCGGCCGGGTCGCGGTCGTCACGGGGGCCGCACGGGGCATTGGCAAGCGCATCGCCGAGGTCCTCGCGGGCAACGGCGCGCGCGTCGCCGCCCTGGACCTGCAAGCACCCGAGCATGAGGGGATCCTCGGCATCGAGTGCGACGTGAGCGACGAGCCCGCCGTCAACGCCGCCTTCGACGAGGTCGAGGCGAAGCTCGGCACGACGTCCGTACTGGTACTCAACGCGGGGATCTTCCCGATCGTCCCGTTCGAACAGACGTCGCTCGAGCTGTGGGAGCGCACGCTGGCGATCAACCTCACCGGTGCCTTCCTGGCGGCTCGCCGGGCGATCCCCGGGATGCGCGAGCAGGGCTACGGGCGGATCGTCGGGATCGGGTCGTCAGCGGGCAAGGCCGGCGGGGCACGCTCCGTCGCGGCCTATGCCGCGTCCAAGGCCGGCGTCATGACGCTCATGAAGTCGATCGCGAACGAGTACGCGAAGGACGGCATCACGGCCAACGCCCTCGCCCCCGCGCTCATCGACACCGAGATGATCGCCAATACGCGCGACCTCGTGAGCCGGATCCCCGTCGGCCGGTTCGGGACGACAGACGAAGTGGCGTCGCTGGTCGCGTTTCTCTGCTCCGCCCACGCCGGGTACATCACCGGCGAGGTGACGGACATCAACGGCGGCTTCCTGATCGACTGAAGGGCCGGCGCGTGGGCACCTCCCCCACCCCCGAGGTCCGGCTCGAGCGCCTGCGGCCGGCGGAGATCGAGGCTGCCCTCGCCCGCTCACCGATCGCCTGGATCCCGCTGGGCGCGCTCGAGTACCACGCGGACCACCTGCCCAACGGCACCGACGGGTTCACCGGCCACGGCGTGGTCATGCGTGCGGCCGAACAGGCCGGCGGCGTGGTGCTGCCCTGGTCGTACGTGACGATCGGCACCCTGGCGCTGCCGTGGTCATTCCGCTACGACCCCGCGCTCGTCGCGGGCGTCCTCCGCCAGACGCTGCGCCAGCTGCCCGCCCATGGGGTGCGGCTCGCCGTCGTCCATACCGGGCACGCTCCCCTCGACCTGATCCACCTCGTGAAGCGTGTGTGCGCCGAGGTCGAGGCCGAGGGGATCGGCCTGCGGGCCTACGGCGTCTGCTATCTCGAGCTCAACGCAGCGCTCGGCACGGGGCTCGGCACGAACTGGCCCGTGGCCGTGGACCACGCCGCGACGATGGAGACGTCCTGGATCGCAGCCATCGAGCCCGACCTCCTGGCGCTGGACCGGCTGCCCGACGATCCCGCCGCAACGGTCCTCGGCGTCTACGGCCCGAACCCGCGGTTCACGGTGGACGCGGCCCGCGGCGGCGCCCAGGTGGCCGCCGCCGCCGCGCTTCTGGCGCAGCGAGCGCGCACCCTGCTCGACGGTATCCCGCTCGACACGCTCGCGGACCTGCGCTGGTTCGTGGAGCGGTACTGGCCGGAGCGACTCCGGCTCGCGGGACGCGCGGGCCCGGCCGGCGCGGCGGCCATCCTCGTCACGAACCCCGGCCCGGTGTCCCGGTACCTGTCCTCGATCCGGCTCCGCGTCGACGGTGCCGAGGTCCCCGCTTCCCGGATGTCGCTCCGGAACCCGACCGTGGGCGAGACGGGCGTCGCCACGCCCGGCGACGTGCTCGGCCCGGAGCGCGGCTTCTACGTCCGCCGGAACCAGACGGCCGAGCTGACCCTGCCGGACGCCGTGGCACTCGGGACGCACGAGGTCGAGCTCGCGCTCGGGCTCGCCGGGGTCACCGAGACGACCTTCGCCCACCCGGTCGACTTCGCCTGATGCCGGGCGTCGTCCGGACCGTCCTCGGGCCGGTGGCGCCGGCCTCACTCGGGATCACGCTCCCGCACGAGCACCTGTGGATGGACGCCACGCCGCTGCTCGCGGCCCACGCCTACCGCACCGCGGATCCGCGGCCGTGGGACCACGCGGTCGCCGCGGAGGCGCGCTGGAACCCGGGCGCCCACCCGGACAACTACCGGCTCACGGACGTCGACGCCGCTGTGGCCGAGCTCGCGCCGTTCGTCGCGGCCGGCGGGCGCACCGTGGTGGACCTGACGCCGCCGTCGCTGGGGCGCGATGTCGGCCGCCTGGCGGAGATCGCCCGCGGGGCGGGGATCAACGTGATCGCGGGAACTGGCCAGTACCTCGGATCGGTGCACGAGCCGTGGGTCGCGCGCGCGGACGAGGCCGCCATCGCCGCGCGGCTCGTCGCCGAGGCGGTCGAGGGCATCGACGGCTCCGGGATCCGGCCCGGGATCTTCGGGGAGATCGGCACGTCGGACCCGGTCAGGCCGGCCGAGCGCCGCGTGCTGCACGCGGTGGCCGCCGCGGCGCGCGAGACGGGGCTCCCGATCTCGGTACACCTCGACCCGTGGGGACACCAGGGCGCGGCCGTGCTGGACGAGCTGGTCGCGGCGGGCGCGGACCCGCGACGCGTGATCCTGGGGCACGTCACCACGGCCATCGACCGCCCGGACGAGCTCCGGGCCCTCTTGGACCGCGGTGCGGTGCTCGGCTTCGACCTGTTCGGCTTTGATCACTCGCTGCTGGGGCCCGGTCGCTGGCCGCCGTCCGACCGTGATGCTGCGATGGTCATCGCGGACCTCGTGCGGGTCGGATATGGCGACCGGCTGCTGCTCAGCCAGGACGTCGGCGTCCGGACGAGGTACCGGCGCTGGGGCGGCTGGGGATACGCGCACCTCCTCGAGCACGTCGTGCCGCTGCTGGGTGAGCTCGGCGTCGGCGGCACGGACCTGGACGCGATGCTCGTCGCCAACCCGGCACGGCTGCTCACGGTGCCCGCGTGACCGGGGATCCCCGGCTCACCCGGCTCTCGCCCAGCCTGTGGTGGTACCGCGACACCTGCAACGTCTACCTGTGGACCGACGGCGACCGCGGCCTGCTGATCGATCTCGGCTCCGGCGGGATCCTCGACGCCCTGCCCGAGACCGGCGTGCGCGAGATCGTCGCGGTCCTCCACACGCACCACCACCGGGACCAGTGCGCGGGCGACGACCGGGCCGCGTCTCTCGGGATCCCGATCTGGGTCCCGGCCCGGGAGCGCGCGCTGTTCGAGGCGGTGGACGCGTTCTGGCGCCTGCGGCGCACCTACGACAGCTACGATGCGTCCAGCCTGGGGTTCACGCGCGCCACGCCGGTCCCGGTGGCCCGCGGCCTCGCGGATCACGGGCGCGTGGACTGGATCGGAGGCACCCTCGAGGTACTGCCGACGCCCGGCCACACGAAGGGCTCTATCAGCCTGCTGGCGGAGATCGACGGGGCAGCGGTGGCGTTCACCGAGGACCTGGTCGCCGGGCACGGAACGGTGCCCACGCTGCACGATCTCCAGTGGTAGTACGGCATGCCCGACGCGGTGGGGGCCGCGCTCCACTCCGCGGTCAACCTGACCCCCGCGGGCCGCGCGAGCTCCTGCCGTCCCATGGGTCGCCGATCCGCGACGGGCGCGCGGCGGTCCGCGCTGGGCGGCGAACCTCCGGGCACTCCCACGGCTCCTCGGCGAGATCCGGCGCAACCGCCTGTGGACCACTTGGCCGAGCAGCGTCGACCTGCCGGTCTCGCAGGTGCTGCCGCACCTGTGGGTGAACACCGGGAGCCTGGCCAACACCTGGGCCTTGCTCGACGACGCCGGAGATGCGCTGATCCTCGACTACGGCTTCCCTTCCTGGGACCACTTCTACGCCGACCAGCGGTTCGTGGCCCACACCATGGACACCTTCCGGGCCGAGGTTGGCCTCCGCCGGGTCGTGGCCGCCGTGCCCAGCCACTACCACGACGATCATCTCGCCGGCGTGCCGTGGCTCCAGCGCGAACTGGGCGCCGAGGCCTGGATCCACGCCTCGTTCGCGGAGATCGTGGCCGAGCCTGCCCGGTTCGACCTGCCGTGCCTCTGGCCGGACGCCATCCGAGTCGACCGCGTACTGGCGGATGGCGACGCGGTGGCGCATGCGGGCGCCCGCCTCGAGACGTTCCACATGCCGGGTCACACGATGTTCGCACTGGGACTCGCCGGGACGGTGGACGGCGTCCGGGTCGGGTACACCGGGGACAACCTGCTCGCCGGGTCCGTGAGCCCACTCCGGGCAGCGGCGCCGATCTACCGTAACGTCCTGCGGCTGGACTCGATCCGCGTGGGCGTGGAGCGGCTGCTTGCCTACGAGCCGGAGCTGCTCCTGACCGGGCACACGGGCGCGGTGGAGGTCACCCGGGCCGACCTGGACGAGTCCCTCGCCTGGGCGCGCGAGCTCGAGCTGGTCGTCGGGCGGCTGGCGCCGGTGCCGGGCCTCGAGAACGAGGCGCTGGATCCGTACGTCGCGCGGATCGACCCGTACCGCGCGTCCGTCCGCCCGGGCACGACACACGCCCTCAAGGTGCTCGTGACGAACCACGCGCCGGTCCCCCGCGAGGCCCGGGTGCGGCTGCGCGTCCCCGGTCGGCTGGGCCGTTGAGCCGCCGGAAGGGGTCACGATCGTGCCGCCCGACGGGGCGACGGCCGGGCCTCGCGTTCGCCGTCCACGCCCCCGCCGGGACACCTCCGGGACGCGTGGTCCTGACGGCCGACCTGGACCTCGACGGCGAGCCGCGCGGCGAGCTCGCCGAGACCCTGCTGGAGGTGCTCCCCGCATGACGCGCTTCGACCTCGTGCTGGCCGGCGGCACCGTCATCCACCCGGCGAGCGGGCTCCACGACCGCCGCGACGTGGGGATCGCCGAGGGCCGGATCGCGGCCGTGGAGCCGCACCTGTCCGGGTCGGACGCGAGCGACGTGCTCGACGTCACCGGGCGGCTCGTCGTCCCGGGCCTCGTGGACCTCCACGTCCACGTCTACCCGGGCGTCGCGGACCTCTCCGTCGAGGCAGATCCGACCTGCCTCGGGCGCAGGGCCACGACGGTCGTCGATGCCGGCTCCGCCGGCGCGAACACGTTCCCCGGCTTCCGGCGCTGGGTGGTCGGGCCGTCGCGCGGCCGCGTGCTCGCCTACCTCAACATCAGCCTCAGGGGCCAGGTGGATCCGTTCCTGGGCGAGCTCCACGACGTGCGCCTCGCGAACCCCGAGCGGGCGGCCGCCGTGGCCCTCGCCAACCCGGACGTCATCGTGGGGTTCAAGGTGCGGCTCTCGGAGATGCTGGCCGGGCCGAACGGCCTCGCCGCGCTGGATCGCGCCATCGAGGCCGGCCGCGCGACGAACCTTCCGGTCATGGCCCACATGGGCGGTACGCCCTTCGGCATCGAGGAGGTCTTCGCTCACGTCCGCCCCGGGGACGTGATCACGCACGCGTACACGGGCTGGCAGCCGGGCGCGATCGTGACGGATGCCGGGCGCGTGGTCACGGGCGCCCGCGAAGCGCGGGATCGAAGCGTCCGGTTCGACGTCGGGCACGAGGCCGGCAGCTTCACCTGGGCGGTCGCGGAGCCGCGCTCACCGACGGGTTCCGGCCGGACACGATCAGTTCCGACCTGCACCGGTTCAACATCGCGAGCCCGGTGCACGACGTGGCCACGACCCTGTCCAAGTTCCTGCTCCTGGGGCTGTCGCTGGACGAGGTGATCGCCATGGCGACCGTCGCCCCGGCGGCGGCGCTCGGTCCGTCGGGCGCCGGGCTGGGCGCGCTCGCCATCGGCGCCGAGGCGGACGTGACGTTCTCGGGCTGGAGGAGGATCGGACCCTGCTGGTGGACTCGCACGGCGTCGTGCGCGAGGCCCGCCAGCGGTTGGTCCCGACCGCTGTGCTCCGTGGCCGGCGTCCGCGTCCCGATCCAACCGCAGGCCACAGAGCCGCCCAAGGGCATCGCGCCGGGCTGACGGCTATGGCGCCGACCCTGCTGGTCCCCTCCCACTCCGTACGCGTGATCGCGTACTCCCCGACGCCCAGCTCACCGCCCTCGATACGATCTGACCAGTCCCGATAAAACGTCGGGGCGTAGCCCAAGCCGGCCTTCTCCATGACGCGCCACGAGGCGACGTTCACGGTCATTGCGGAGGCCCACACGCGGCCCGCGCCCAGCTCCCTCGAAGGCCTTGCCGACCAGCGCGCGGCTGCCCTCGCTCGCGAGGCCCCCGACCTGGCCGACGGTCTCCACCTGCCCCGACCCGGGGCGCTGCGGTACATCCCGTCCAGCACCTCCACGGCCTTCGCGCCGATTGACGCCGGCGACGGGTTCTCCGGCGTGCGGCCGAGCACGAGGTCCACGAGCCGGTCGGTCACCCGGTCGAACGACCAGCGCACGTCCTCGTCGGTCAGCTCGGCCGTGACGTCCTCGCCGCCCTTCGAGCGCGCGACCCGGCGGCGGCGCCATGTCCAGCCCCACTTGGCCTCGCGAGCCTGTGACCCGGATCGTCAGCTGGCGCCGGTTGCCGAACGTCCCGAGCGGTAGCGACGCGCCGTCGATGGACCCGATCGCGCCGTCTTCGAAGCGGACGACCAGCGCGTCGTGCAGCTCCACCCGGGCGCCCGGCCCGGCCGTGAACACCGCGACCTGCGACGCGCGCGCCGGCAGCCGCCGCATCACGAGCCCCAGCGCATGGGTCAGCTGGCCCCAGCCGTAGCCGCCGCCGGAGACCGCCGAATCCGACCAGGTCTCGCCGCGCGGCAGCGGGATCTCGGGGTCGCCGATGTAGGTCGTCCCCACGGTCAACAGGTCCCGCACGATCGTCGCCATCTCGAGACGTGCTCGATCTCGCCGATGTCGCCCGGCCCGTGGATCAGCCGCCGCGCACGCTCGCTGGCCCTCATCTTGTTTCACGCACAGCACAGCACCACGTGCACGCCCCGCTCGCGTGCGAGCGCCGCGATCGCCCAGGCGTCCGCGTGATCCACTGTGAACGGCTTGTCGGCCAGGACGTGGATGCCGGCCGCGATCACCGCCTGGGCCTGCTCGGCGCGCAGCGCCACGGGCCCCGTCAGCGTCACCACGTCCGGTCGCGCGGCGATGACCTCGCGCCAGTCCGTGGTGGCGCGCGGGAAGGCGAAGCGGTCGTGGATCACCGCCAGCAACGAAGGGTCGCGCCGGTTGACGATCCACGGCTCCACCTCGGGCCGGCGCAGGAACCCCGGGATGCGCGCGGCCGCTCACGCCATCACCCAGCCGCCGTTGACGTCGATGGTCGCGCCGTTGATGTAGCTCGCGCCGTCCGAGGCGAGGAACCCGACCACGGTGGCGATCTCCCGCGGCGCGGCGAACCGACCGAGGGGCACCAGCCCGACGAAGCGCGCCCTCTCCTCGGGCGTGAGGTGGTCGGTCATGAACCCCTCGACCGCGCCAGGCGCGACGGCGTTCGCCGTGATCCCGCACGGCCCGTAGTTGCGGGCGAAGTTCTTCATGAGGCTGATGACGCCGGCCTTCGCCGCGTTGTAGACGGCAGAGTTCGACACGCCGCCCGTCCGCGCCCCGACGCTCGAGATCGCGATGATCCTGCCCCACCCGTTGGGGCGCATCGCCTCCGCGGCTGCCTGCGACAGGAAGAACACTGCCCGCAGGTTGACCCCGGTCTGGAGCTCGTAGTCCTCGAGAGTGACCTCCGGGAGCGAGTGCTGCCAGACGTAGGCGGCGGCGTTGTGGACGAGGACGTCGAGACGGCCCTCGGTGGCGACGAGGTCTGCGACGACCTGCCTCGGCACGGCGGGATCCAGGAGGTCCGCGCTGATCGTCCGCTCGAGCGGCCCGCGGTCCTGCTCGAGGCGATCCAGCCCAACGACCCGGTGCCCCGACTCCGCGAGCACCTCGCACATCGCACGCCCCATCCCGCGGGCGCTCCCCGTCACGAGCGCGACGCGCGCCTCGGTCATCGCTCGACCTCCGTCGTGTCTGGTTCGTCAGCAGGCGGGGGTATCGGGATAGACCGTCCGGATGTTGTCCTTGGTGATCGCCTCGTGCTTGGTGTACAGAAACTCGTCCACCTTGTTGTTTAATGGTACGGCGACCACCG
>JAJYMP010000345.1 GCA_021786915.1 Chloroflexota bacterium | reverse complement strand
TCACGCCGGACGAGCGGATCGACCGCGACCTCGTCCTGGGCGAGCTGGCGCGCGACCGATTCCTCGAGGGCGAGCTGCGCGCGGACGCGTGGGACCCGCTGGGCTGGATCTACCTCATGGGCGCTGGGCTCCATGCGCTGATCGCCCGCGACTTCGCGCCCCTCGCTGCCCGGCTTGACAACGTCGCGTCGCGGCTCGAGGGCGTCCCCGGCATCATCGCCAACGCCCAGTCCGTCATCGGCTCCCACCCCACCCGCCGGGTGTCGCGGCTGCACGCCCGCGTGGCCGGCGACCGGACGAGCGGCGTCGCCGCATTGGGCGACGAGGCGGTCGCGATGGCCGAGGCGGCGGCGCCGGGCGATTCCGCGGTGGCCGCGATCCTGCCGCGGCTGCGGGCTGCCAACGAGGCGGCCAGGGAAGCCCTCAACCGCATCGGCGCGCACCTGCGCACCGAGGTGGCGCCCAACGCTGCCGGAACCGCCGAACTCGGTCGCGAGCTTTACGCCGCCAAGCTGCGCTACACGCTGGCCGACCCGGCGGCAACCCCCGAGGCCATCCTCGCCCGGGCCGAGCGCGAGCACTCCGTCGTCCGCGCCGAGATGGTCCGGCTCGCCCGCGAGATGTGGCCGCAGTGGTGCCCGGAACGGGCGATGCCGGCTGACGAAGGGACGCTGGTGCGGGCCGTGCTCGACGCTGTGGCACTGGAACACCCCAAGGCGGACGAGCTCGTCGACGTCTGCCGCGGGCTCGTCGCCGACATCGAGGCGTTCTGCCGAGAGCACGACGTCATCGGCCTCGCGGACGACCCGCTCGAGGTGCAGTGGACCCCCGAGTTCATGCGCTCCTTCGCGGGCGCGATGCTCGAGGCGCCGGGGCCGCTCGATGTGGGCCAGAAGACGTTCTACTCGATCACGCCCGCCCGTCCGGAGTGGGGTCCGGACGACGTCGAGTCGTGGCTGCGCGAGCTGAGCGATCGCCAGCTCAAGCTGCTCACGATCCACGAGGCCGTGCCCGGCCACTACCTCCAGGGCGCGTACGCCAACCGGTCTGGCGGGTCGCTGCTGCGGCGGGTCTTCGGGTCGGGTCTGTTCGCCGAGGGCTGGGCCGTGTACGTGACCCAGGTGATGCTCGACCGCGGCTACGCCGGCGAGGACATGGCGCTGTGGCTCTCGCACTGGAAGTTCTACCTGCGCGCTGTCGTCAACACGATCCTCGACGTCCGGATCCACTGCTTCGGGATGACCAGCGAGGAGGCCCTCGCGCTGATGGTCGACGGCGCCTTCCAGGAGCGGTCCGAGGCGGAGGCGAAGGACGAGCGCGCGCGCCTGACCGCGACCCAGCTCTCGACGTACTTCCTGGGCTCCGTCGGCTGCTGGGACATCGAGGACGAGGCACGTCGACGGGCGGCCGAGGCCGCCGGGGCAGGGCGTGCCTCCGTGCCGGTCCCAGCCCTCGTCGGCGGCTACCCGCCTACCCCCGGCTTCGACGAGCGGGCGCACCTCGAAGCGGTGATCTCTCACGGTGAGCCGCCGATCCCGCTCCTGCGCCGGATCCTGCTCGGCGAGGGCTGAGGCGGGGTCCGCGAGCCTGTTCCAGCCGCGGTCTGGCGCCGGCGGCGGGTGGAGGCGTGGAGCCGGTACGGATGGAAGTCTCCGGGGCTTGATGCGGCATCAAGCCCCGGACGCCGCCTGTCCGCGATACCCGGGGGGAAGCTGCATCTCAGGACGGCGCGGCAGTCTGCGCAGGACCGAGGGCGGCGGCTGGCCGTCCCTGGTTGCGCCCGTCGGACGCCGCGCTGACAATCGGCGCATGGACGACCTCCTGAAGGCGGTTCCGCGCTACGAACTGACGCTCTTCGAGCGCGGCGCGGCCGTGGTGGTTGTGGTCTGGGCGGTCATCGCGCTCGCTCGCTGGCGGCGCTCCGGGTGGCGCTGGTCGCTCCCGCTCTCGGTGCCCGAGGCGCTGGTCGCTCCCGCTCTCGGTGCCCGAGGCGCTGGTCGCAATCGGCGTCGTCGGTGTCTGGGCATTCACCGTCGCCCCTGACAGGATCTTCCTGCCGGGGGGCATCCCCCAGCACATGCCGTTCAACCTCGTGCCGATCGTGCCCCTCATCAGCGGCCTCACCGACCCCGGCCAGGGCTGGTGGCTCAACGGCCCGAACCTCGTGGCGAACCTCGTGCTCTACATGCCGATCGGGTTCGGCCTCCGCTGGCGCTTCGGCCTGCGGGTGTGGCAGATCCTGCTGATCGCAGCGGCAGTGAGCGCCGCAGTGGAGGTCTCCCAGGCCCTCTCGGACCAGTTGCGCTCCCCCGACATCAACGACGTGATCCTGAACTCCGTGAGCGCGATCGCAGGCGCGTGGGCGTTCGTGGCGGTCAGCAGGATCCTCGGGCCCCGCCTGCAACGGCGACCCGCGGTCCAGCCCGAGCCGATCTCGTAGCGCCCGGCCCTGCGGCTCCAACGCCCGCCACGTCTGCCCTCGTGTCGAAACAGGCGTGTGGGGACCATCCTGATTGAGCCCAGTCCAGACTCCGATCCAGTCGCTGCCGACGTCTTCTCGCTCCACAGCCCATGCGTGTCGGGAGCCTGATCCAGATCGCGTCGGCCGGGCAGGGAGGGCGAGGCGCTCCGCCGGGCGACCGCGGCCGGTTGCAGGCTGGTTTTCGGATCATCCGAACACGCGGAGGCCCGTCGGGGGTGGCGGGCGACGTTGTACCCGCGAACAGCCCCGGATCGGACGGTCACGCGGGGGAAGAACGCCTGCTGGGCTGCCGTGAGCGCCCTGAGAGGGCGCTCGCTGGGTCGCAGATCGCCGCTTGTTCGGATGATCCGAAAAGTGCTGACCCCGCGACGCCGAGCGGCATGTCAGTCGCCCTTCTTGCCCTTCTTGCCGGGCTTCTTCTTGCCCTTGACCCGCTCCTTGGCCTTCTTGGCGCCCTTGCGCAACGTCGCCGCAGTCCCGGCTTCGGGCCGCGCCACCGGCGTTTCAGCTTCGGGGGACGCGGCTGTGGCGGCAGACGCGTTCGCGGGGGCCGGCATGGCGGCTTCGGGCGCTGGCTCGGCTCCGGCCACCGGCTCGGGCTCGGGCTCGGGCTGGGTTCCATCCTCGCGCTCGGACTCGGCTCCGTCCTCGGGCACGGGCTCGGCCGGCGCAACGCCAGCATCGGCTTCGGCAGCCGCGATGGCGTCGGGTTCGGCCGCCAGGCCCTCGTCGGCCTGCGCCCCCTGCGATGCGGGTGGAGCGGCCGCCGGTTCTGCTCCTGGCGCGGAGACGGGCTCCGGCAACTCAGCGCCGGGGACGAACAGCTGATCGCGCAGCCGATCGACCCGGAAGTCGGACAGCGTCGAGGCGCGGGCGATCTGCGCCAGGACGGCGTCGGGGTCGATCGGCTCCTCGCCGGTCCCGTCCGCCAAGGGCGCCCAGACGAGCGCCTCCAGCCGAGACGCCCAGGCCAGCAGTTCCTCGAGGGACTCGCCGTGGAACCAGGCCACGCCCTCCCAGTCGTTGACGCAAAGGAACGGCCGGGCGACCGGGTGCGAGAGCCAGCGGTCCACCAGGCGCAGCGGCACGGCGTCGGCGGCGCCGCGGACCATCGACGGCAGCGGCAGGTCCACCAGCAGCCGGACACGCTCCGCGGCCCACCAGGCGGCGCCCTCGTCGAGCCCGCGATGGCGCAGCCCCTCGGCGACGATCGGCGCGAGGCGCAACTCCTCGTACCAGGCCCGCGCGGTCGGCCCGACCATCGCGCCCGGCGGCAGCGAGCCCAGCGGGGCCAGCAGCGTCCAGACCTGGAGCGCCGCGGCCTGCGAGGCATCCTCGATCCCCGCTGCCACGGTGTCGGCGACTGGCCACAGGCCCACCATCCGATCGACCACGGCCGCGCGATCGCCAACGGTCCCCGTCGCCTCGGCCACGGCGTCCACGACGCGCGCGGCGCTCTCGCGTGACGGCGACTCGATCCCCACCCGGACAGCGTCGTGCACCGGCGCCAGCTGGAGCTCACGCAGGGCGGCCTCGAGCGAGGGCACGCCCCGCCCCTCGAGCCGCTCGGCGAGCCGGCGCCACACGCCGGAGGTGTCGTGGAGTTCGCGCATCTGCCAGAACACGCGCGTCTCGTAGGCGTGCAGCTCCACGTGGAGCCCGCGCTCGCGAAGCTCGCCCGCGGAGCGCAGGTACTCGAGCCCGGAGCGCTGCTCGCGGTAGGCCAGCCAGCGGCGGTCGGCACCAGCCCCCGCCAGGCCCAGCCCCTCGGCCAGCGTCCGCTGGACCAGCCGCTTGGTGCCGTCGGCGTCCTTGACCGCGTAGGCGGCCGAGCTGCGGATCCAGCCGGAGGTGTCGCCGAAGCGGTTGTGGTAGACGACCAGCGAGCGCGTCGGCCCCGAACCGTTCGAGAACGCGAACACGTTCTCGTCGACCCCGCCGAAGTCGTGCTCGACGTCGTAGAGCAGGAAGTCCTGCGCCTCGGCGAAGTCCCCCCGCCGGTGGAGCAGCGGGACGATCTCGTGCTCGTGGCGGGCCACCAGGCCCTCGTCCACCGGCTCGTTCCAGCTGGCCCGCCGGAACTCCATGCCGTACTTCTCGGCGAACCCCTCGAACTGGCCGTGGCCCAGCATCGGCAGGCCCGGCAGCGTGGCCAGCAGTGTCGCGATGCCGAAGTACTTGTCACCCTTGCCGAACTGCTCGACCGCGGTCTTCTCGTCGGGGTTGTTCATGAAGTTGACGTAGCGCTTGAGGATCTCGGGGTCGAACTCGAGGGTCTCCTTGAGCACCCGCCGGTAGCCGGCGTTGTCCTCGTCGCGGAGCATGTGCATGAACGCGCTGTTGTAGACGCGGTGCATGCCGAGCGTCCGGACGAAGTAGCCCTCGAGGAGCCAGAAGGCCTCCGCCAGGAGCAGCGTGTCGGGGACCTCCGCCGCGACGCGGTCGACGACCTCACGCCAGAACTCGCCGGGCATCGCGGCGTCGAACTCCTCGGCCGTCATCGTCCCGAACTCGGCGCGCGAGGGGATGGCGCCGCCGCCCTCGCCGGGCGCCGGGAACCACAGGCGCCGGACGTGCTTGCGGGCGAGGACCATCGCGGCGTCGAACCGGATCACCGGGAACCGGCGCGCGACTGCGAGGATCGCCTGGACCACCTGCTCCCGGACGACGGCCTGGCTGAAGTCGAGCTGCGCCGTGTCGTTCCAGGGGAAGCTCGTGCCGTCGTTGCCGTGGTAGATGTACCGCCGCTCGCCGGTCCAGCGGTTGCGCCACTCGAAGGTGACCGCCGCGTCGGAGTTGTCCCAGTAGTGGTCCTCGAGGCGGACCTCGACGTTGCCGTAGTCGGCCAGGTTCTCGCCGCTGTAGGTGTAGGCGGGGTAGGGCGGCTCGGGGATCGAGAGGAACCACTCCGGGTGCTCGCCCACCCAGTGCGAGTCGATGCCCATGTGGTTGGGCACCATGTCGGACGCGAGGCGGATCCCGCGCTGCCACGCCTTGTGGCGCAGCGCCTCCCAGGCCGGCTCGCCGCCCAGGTCGTCGGCGATGCGGTAATCGTCGAGCGAGTAGGCCGAGGCCGCCGCGTCGGGGTTGCCGCGCCAGGCCTTGATCCGCTGGCTGGCCCGGCTGCGCTGCCACAGGCCGATGAGCCAGAGGCCGGTGATGCCCCACCCGGCGAGCCGGTCGAGCTCCTCGTCGGGGATGGCGTCGAGCGTGTGGATCTCGCGCTGGTATGCCCGCGAGAGCTGGTCGAGCCAGACGTGGGTGCTCTTGGCGACGAGCACGAGCCGTGGCATCCAGGCGGAGTCGCTCGAGAAGCGCTCCGGCTCTGCGTCGAGCCCGGACAGGTCCGCGACGTCGGCCCGGCCCCCGGCATCGCCCGCCCCGCCGCCGCCGAATCGCAGGTGCAGGCCGCGCTCCTCCTCGGCGATCACATCGAGCGTGAGCAGCATGCGGTCCAGCAGGCCGAGGAGCTTGTCGCCCAGCAGCGCGCCCCAGGTGTCGCGGACGTAGCGCAGCTGGCCGGCGAGCGAGGTCGGGTGCGCCCGGGCTGGCGCCCGCAGGAGCTCGACCAGGGTCTCGCCGTTGGGGCCGATGGGCCGGCGGGCCGCGTGGTAGGCCTCCAGCGCGAGCATCGTGGCGTCGCGCTCCCCGCGGGGGAGCGGGGAGTCGTCGACCAGCGGCCAGAGCGGACGCGCGGCGGGGTTCTCGTTGGCGATCCGGACGAGCAGCAGCTCCTCGAGGCGGACCGGCTCGGTCGCGTCCTCGACGTCGGGGAACTCGCCGGCCACGGCGTCGAGCAGCTCGGCGAGGTCCTCGTCGCCCAGGGCTTCGCCCACGGCAGAGGCGGATGCCGGCATGCCTGCCGTCGGGTCCAGCTCAGCCGCGCGCTCCACGAGCAGGTGGAAGATCTCGTGGAGGAGCTCCAGCGCGGCCAGTTCGCCGGCCTGGGCCGAGGGTGCCCCGGGCGGCAGCGTCGCGTTGAGGGCTGCCACGACGCGGCGCGCGGCCGGCAGGTTGGCTGCCAGTCGCCGGCGCGCGGCTCCCGCGGCCGTCTCCTGGCCGACGGTCCCGGTCCCGTTCGTTGGGGCGTCTAGGCGAAACCGGCGTCGAGCGGTCCGCGAGAGGGGCAGCGCACGCATGGCCGAAGTGTCGCACCTCGGGCGTCGGCGCGGCAGGGGTGCGTTGCGGCCGGGTCAGTCGTCAGCGCCGGCTCGTGATCACGCCTGGCCCTTCGACGCCCCGCCCGCTACACGCTCGATCGCGCGGCGCAGCAGCTCGAAGGCCGCGGGGTCGAACTCGTAGGTCCACTCGCGCAGGCGCTCCGGACGCTGGAAGCGCCCCTCGAGGCCGAGCGCCATCGCCTCGCGGGAGAGCAGGACCAAGTCCGCCTCGCGGTCCACGAGGTCCAGCTCAGCCTCGGTGTGGGCGACCGCGGACAGCACGCGCACGTCGCTCGAGCCCGAGAGCTGGAGCACCTCGGCGATGTTCTCGACGCCCCGCTGCGACCCGCACACGACGCCCACCTTGGAGCCCGCGCGCAGCTGGCTGATCTCGTGCACCAGGGACATGTAGCCGGGCCCGACGAGCATCGCGACCACCGGCACCCGGCCGGCGACGTACGCCTGCGCCTCGTCGGCGTGGAACGTCGTGGTGGCGACGAGGTCGTAGTGGTAGCGCTCGAGGCGGTCGGGGAGGTCGTCGAGCAGGACCGGGATGACCTCGAGGCGCTCCGGGAACGCCTCGGTGATCCGCTCCGCATCGACGGCCGCGTCGGCGCTGGTGCACTCCGCGAACAGGATGCGCAGGAGCGGGCCCGGGCGCTTGCGCTCGGTCGCGGCCGTGAACGTGGCCTGCGCGACCTCGTCGGGGGCGAAGCCCAGCTGCGCCGCCCGGCGCAGGGTCTCGGCCACGATGCCCGCCAGCGCTTCGGACCCGCGGCGGACGGGCGGCCGGTCGACAACCCTGGTCCCTGCCCCGTGCCGTCCCTCGACGTACCCGGCGTCGGCGAGGCGGCGATACACGGCACGGATCGTGTTGGGGTTGACGCGCAGGGCGGCCCCGAGCTCGCGGACCGGCGGCAGGCGTGTGCCGGGCTGGAGGCGCCCCGACTCGATCTGGTAGGCGAGCTGCCAGAAGATCTGGGTGGAGATCGGGACGTCCGAGTTGCGCTCGATGTCCAGCGCATGCCGAGAAGCCGACATCGGCCCCGCGAGGGTTGCAGCGGAGGGTCCGGATGGGGCCGAACCAGCGACGGAAAGGCCTGCGGTCGCGTGACCTTCGGTCGTCCGGGAGGGGCCGCTTCGGCTCGTTGACATAGTTGACTAGTCCAACTAATCTCTGACTTGGCCTAGTTGACTATACCAATGCACCGCCCCGCAGCCAGGCCGAAAGCGAGCGCACCCGTGGAACTCCTCATCTTCGCCATCATCGTCATCTTCCTCCTCGGCGCCTTCAGCGCGCTGGCCTCAGAAGTCGGCGTGGACTCTCGAGACATCTCCGACGATCCCCACCGCTCCACGTACCCGGTGTCCATGTCCTAGCCGCCTCCCGCCAACCGCGACAGTCTCGGGCGTCGACCCTCCCCCTCCTTCCGGCGCCCGTGACTCTGGCCCCCGGCTCGTCCGGGGGCCAGACGCGTTAACCGCCCGGCACGCTGAGCGGCAGGCGTGCCGCGGCCCGGGCCGAGCTCCTCCTCAGGGCTTCGGCGGGGGCTGACCGATCTCCGCGAGCGCGTGCCGGTAGATCGTCGAGCCGTCGATGCCCATGGCGGGGGAGCGCATGATCGAGAGGTCCGCGACGAGCCGCGCCTCGAGCCGCGTGGCAGCCAGCCCGTCCACGATCCGAACTGCGCGCGCCGCTGCCAGCATGTTCTGCGAGGTCTCGGGTCGGGTCGGGTCGTCCCAGTACCACCCGTCCGAGGCGAACATCGCCAGCCGCCATCGCTGCGCCTCGAGAATCGCCGCCAGCCGCCGCCGGTCGTCGGGCGTGCTGTGCGGGCCGAGGCAGGCGGCGACGTAGTCCTCGGCACTCACGAGCCCCAGCACCACGTCGACGTAGCCGTTCCGCGCATGCCAGACGTCGTCGAGGCCGGGGATCTCTGAGGCGCACGCCTCGGTGACGGTGTCGATCGCGCCGGCGAGTCGGTCGAGGGCCCCGCGCAGGGGCGCCTTCCAGCGGCCGTCGGGCACGTCGGGGCACTCGCCCCCCCAGCGCAGGACGCCGTGATGGCAGCTCCACGAGGTGCGCTCGCGGATCCGGATCTCGGGGTGCGGGTGGCCGGCGGGCTCCGCCAGCAGCGACGCGAGGGTGACCACGTCGAAACCCCGGTCCGGCGTGCCGGGCGCCGGGTCCACCAGCGCGCGCAGGAAGTAGTCGCGGAAGTGCTGGTGGTGGCCGTACAACTCGCCGTCGGACGCGATGACGATCGTGGGCGCGGTGCCGTCCGCGAGCGGTGTGCTGAGTCGCGGTGCGATGCGGTCTCGCGCGAAGGCATGGGCGTCGGAGGTGAGCGATGCATCGAACGACACCGAGCTCGAGAGGTCGCCGTCGTAGAAGGCCACCGCCATGTGGCGCCCCTCGCCCAGGTTGACGCGATACGCCCGCCGGTCGAGGTGCGGGGCGTCGGCCTGCCACGGCGCGAGCACGGTGCCCTGCACGCCCGCCTCGGCGGCGACCCGCATCGTCGCCAGGTCGATGGCCATCTCCGGGAACCAGATCGCCGTCGCCGGCCGGCCGAAGCGGACCTCGAAATCGCGGAGGCCCCAGTGGACCTCCGTCGTGCGATCGTGGAGGGGGGCGAACGGCAGGATCGAGTGGTGGAACGCCTGGGCGATCCCCGGGCCCGCGTCGCGCCCGCCACCCCTGCGGTCGGCCTCCACGAAACCCGCCAGCACGTCGGGCGCGGCGTCGGCGAGGTAGTGCGAGAGGGTGGGGCCCAAGTCCCATGACGCGTAGGCGAGCGAGCCCTGCTCGGCGTTGGGCCGGTAGCACTCGGCGGTGATCCGCTCGTTCCAGTCGCGGTACGGCGCGGCGTCCGGATCCGGCGGCAGCCCGCCCGTGAAGGGGTCGAGGCGCATCGGCTGGTAGAAGTGCGCGTGGACGACGAGACGGCCTCGGATCATGACGCCACACGGTACCGCCCGCCGCGGGTCCCGTGCGAAGCCCGGCAGCGCGGCATCGCCACTCGGGCGTGGCGGACTCCCGGGTGCCGCGTCGGGCCCCGCGCTGCGTCAGCTCCGCGCGGAGCGCTCCTCGGCATCGCGGTCGCGCGCGACCGCGACCGACTGGCGAACGACGAACCGGTGGACCGAGCCCGGCTCGAGGCGGACCAGCCACGAGAGCAGCAGGGCCGAGCCCTGGTACACGCGCTCGAAACCGGACTCCGAGTTGGACACTGTCTCGATGGGGCTCCACCACGCGTCCGCGGCGGGCTCGGGGCGCGCAGCGACCGCGATGCCCACCCAGTCGTTGCCGTAGCCGATCTCGCCCACGCCAGTCGCGGTGCCGGCCGAGTCGTGGGCCGTGCGCGCGCCGCGCACGTCGTACCACGCCGACGGGTTGCCGCCGCCGCCCAGCAGGTGGACGCCCAGCTCGACCCCGAGCCGTGCCTCGAGCGCCTCGCTCCCGCGGTGGTGGACCTCCAGTTCGACGAGCAGCTCTGGGTCCAGGCGCCCGCCCAGGAGCCGGATCGTCTTGGACAGCCCGACGGGCTGGCCCAGCACGTTGCCCTCCCGGGACATTGACACCTGGCCCGGGGCGAGGTGGTCCACCTTGAACTCGCCGTCGCGGAAGTCTGCGATCTCGCGCTCGCGCGCGGTTGCATACTCCCGGGGCGTGGCCGCCGGGTCGAGGAACCGGACCAGCGCCGAGCGCCGTTCGTGGTCGTCGTAGTGGAGCCGGGCGGACAGGCCCGCCTCCTTGGCCAGCACGATGTCGTGGATCGAGGCCGGAGCCGCGCCCGTCTCGGCTGCGGTGTCGACGCCCCCGTTGACCGCGGCGCTCGCCGCGTCGCCGTGACCCTTGGCCAGCGCTGCGGCCTCCTCCGCCGCCGCCTTGGCGTCGTGCGCCCGGAGCGTGTGGTGGTAGGCCTCGGGACGGCGGCGCAGGACCGAGGCCAGCGCGTGGCGGGCCGCCCGCACGTCCCAGGCGCTGATGCCCCCGCCCTCGGTGGGCTTGACCGTCACCACCTGGCCCGGCTCCGCGAGGAGGACCTCGGGCCGCCCGTCCATGTCCAGGTCGGCGAACTTCGCCTCCGTCAGCGTCCCCAGCGCGGCGTCGGCGGCATCCTCGGCCGCGATCAGGTGCTCAAGCGTGGCGAGGCGCATGTGCGAGATGTAGATCCCGCCGAACAGCCCGTGCCAGTAGCAGTCGTTCGACTGGCCGCGGTGGAGGTGGTCGCGGGCCGCGAGGCTGTCCGGCCCGGCCGGCATCGCGCCCACCTTGGCGGACGCTCGGAGCATCTGCTTGTGGAGGTCGTTGATCTCCCGGTACTTCACCTGGAAATTCCGCCAGAAGCCGCCCCGCAGCCAGCGCGCGTCGGGCTTGTGCTGCTCGATCGCGTCGTGGAGCAGCTGGTGGAACACCACGGTCTCGTCGGCCGGCAGCGCCCACTCGCCCATCTCCATGTAGGACGAGGTCGGGACGTAGACGCGCCCGATCGGCGGCTCGTTCTCGAGCCACTGCGAGGGCGTGACCGTCGTCAGCCAAGACGCGTTCGCCTCGAGCGCCTCGAAGAAGCGGTCAACCCAGCGGCCCTCGCCCCAGCAGTGAGCGTAGGTCGTGGGCCAGGCGCCGAACTTCTCGCCGTCGTCGCCCATCATGCCCACGCGATCGCTCGCCTCGGTCGCATGGTCGCGCAGGTAGTCGATGACCGACTCGACCGTGCCGAACGGGATCCGGTAGCGGAGCCCCTGCTCGGTGCCGAACACGGTGAGCAGCTGGCCCTGGTCCTCGGTGGTGTACGCGCCCCAGAGGTTC
>JAJYMP010000456.1 GCA_021786915.1 Chloroflexota bacterium | reverse complement strand
CTCCACTCCGAGCCGCGGATCGGCGACCCGCGCGCGACCTGGGGAGTGATCGCCGGCAACCCCGTCCACGACCCCGTGCGCGCCATCGGCGAACGCGCGGGCGTGACCTTCGCGCTCGACGTGGCGCTCGCCGCGGACAAGTCGATCGCCGCGGTCTTCGCGGGTGGCCTCGCCCTGGAGCACGCCGCGGCCTGCGACCACGTCCGGGCGACCGCGATGGTCGGCGTCGACGCGCCGTACGACGTCGTCGTGACCACGAACTCCGGCTACCCGCTGGACCAGAACCTCTACCAGTGCGTCAAGGGGCTCAAGGCCGCTGCCGGCGTCGTCCGCGACGGCGGGACGGTCATCCTCGCGGCCGAGTGCGCCGACGGCCTCCCCGCCCACGGGCGCTACGCCGACCTGCTGGCGACGGCCGGGAGCCCGCGCGACTTCCTCGGCCGGCTGGCCAGCGGCGAGGTCCGCGAGCGCGACCAGTGGCAGGTCCAGGTCCAGGCGACCATCTGCGACCGGGCCCGGGTGCTGGCCAAGACGCCGGGCGTGCCGCCCGACGACCTCGTCCGGGCCTGGATGACCCCGATCGACGACGTGGGCGCAGCGCTCGCCGACGCGCTGGCCGCCGCCGGGCCCGGTGCGCGGGCGGCGGTGCTGCCCGAGGGGCCGCAGACGATTGCGTACGTCCGATGACGCGGTGCGGGTGATCGTCGGCGCGACGTTCCGGCGGTCGGGCGCGTCCGGCCTCCACGACCTCGCGCGGGCGCTCCGGTCCGGGAGCCCGTCGGCCCTGGAGGACGTGGGCGTGATCCTGCGGGCGGGCCTCCGCCGAGCCGCGCCCGACATCGCGGCCGCCGCGTCGGTGGTCGTGGTGCCGATGGCGGGGCACCGGGCCGGATCGCTGTCCGGGGCGGCGGGGCTGCTCGCCGAGCAGGTGCTCGTGGAGCATCCGCAGTGGACCGTGGCGCACGCGCTGGAGCGCGTGTCCGACGTCGCGCCGGCGACGGCCGCCGATGGCCCGCGCGACGCCCTGCTCGAGGCCGGGACGCTTCGCTGGCGCGACGTCCCGGGCGAGGATCTGATCCTGCTCGTCGACGACGTCGTGCACACGGGCGCGTCGGTCGAGGCGGCCCGGCTGGCGGCCTCGTCAGCGCTGCGAGCCCGCCTCGCCGTCCTCGTCGCCTTCCGCGCGGAGGACTGAGCGCACGCGTGGCGCCGCGGGCCTGAGACTCAGTTCGCGACGGCCGCCTTCACGACCCCGTCGTCGTAGCTCATCGCAAGCCGCTCGCCGGGCTGGAGCACGAGCGTGTCGTCGGCCCAGTCGCCGTCGAGGAGCCGGCGGACCAGGAGCAGGCTTCCCTCGATCCGCTCGAACGCCCAGCCGCGCCGCTCGGCCTCGCCGCGGGCCTCGGCCTCGGGCGCGGCCTCGTCCGCCACGCCCATCGACACGAAGGCGGCCCGTGCGTAGTGGACCCTCCAGCTGCCGAGGACCTCCATGAGGTAGTCGGCGTTGTCCTCCCCGTACTTCGCGACGTACTCCGCCCGGGTCGCCTCGATCTCGGCGTCGGAGTCGGACCCGATCGCCAGGCCGCCAACGCTGGCGCGGTACCCGTCGTGGCGCTCCAGCTGGTCCGCGACGTACCAGTAGGTGCCGGCGCCACCCCCGGTCTCCTCCGCGTAGCGCTCGCGCGCGCCCAGGAACAGGGTGATGCAGTCGTGCGCCCGCGGCACGACGAGCGGGACCCGGCGCGCCTCGAGGCCCGCGGTGGCCCCGCCGCACAGCCCGTATCCCAGGACCACGGCCTCGGCAGTCGCGGGCGCCTCGTCGATCGCGAGCTGGAGGCGCGCCCGCAGATCCGCCGGCTCGTTGTGGAGCCCGCGCTCGAAGAGGCGGAGGTCGACGACGTGCGGGCTGCGCGCCGCGCACAGGTAGAGCGGCCGGGCGAGGACGTCGCAGGCGATGGCGTAGAGGCGCATGCATGGCTCCCGGTGCCGGCGATCGGCCCGCCAGAACATTTCGGTGGTGGTTGTCGCGGACCCGCCGTTGGCCTGCGATGGCCCGCTGGGCTTGATGGGGACGGCTCCCCGTCACTGTAGGACGTGTCCTCGCGCTCCGCCGGACAGTGGTGGCGTGGACCCGGAACCATCCTCGGGCCGAGGTTCTCGCTGGCCTTGCGACAGGACCTCTCGCCGCTGGTGGACACGATCGCGCGCTGCGCCCTCACTGCGACCCACCGTTCGCGGAGACGAGTCGCGCCGTGGGCTTCGAACCGCTGCCGCCCCGGGCCTCGCCCCCGGCGCCCGATGGGGCGGGAGGCGGACCGGACGTTTGGGTCAGTGCGGGCCACCACCGCCATCAGGAGAATCGGTTGCGCCGATGCGTCCCCCTGTGAGCCGAGACTGATGCCCGAGACAGCCGCCGCCCCCCGCCCGGCTGCTCCCACCCGCTGGATCGGCACGCCGCCACGCCCGCGCGGGGACGCGGCTCGCGACGCCGCCGCCGAGGCAAGCGCTGGCGCAGGCCGATGCCCGCGCCCCGTGCGCCGCATCGTGGCCAGCTCCCGAGTCACCGGCGGGGAGGCCTGATGGACGTCCCGCGCTGGCCGGCGTCTCGTCTGCCGCTTTCGCTCGGCGATCTCCTGCTCGCGGACGCCAGCCCCGACATGGTCGTGGGCTGCGACGAGTCGGGCCGCATCGTGTACGTCAACCCGGCCGTCGAGCGCTCGCTGGGCTGGGCGCCCGACGAACTCCTCGACCATCAGGTGGAGCGGCTGGTGCCGGACGCCTTCGCGGCGTCGCACGTGGAGCGCCGGATCCGCTACGGCGCCGCCCCGCAGCCGCGGCCCATGGGCATCGGCCGCGATTTCGTCGCCCGTCGGCGCGACGGCGGGGAGGTCCCCGTTGAGATCAGTCTCGCTCCCGTCAGCGCGCCGACGGGCGAGCGGTTCGTGTTCGCGACCGTCATCGACATCACCCGGCGAAAAGGCCTCGAGGCGCAGCTCCTCGAGGCGCGGAAGATGGCGTCGCTCGGCCGGCTCGCAGGCGGCGTCGCCCACGACTTCAACAACATCCTGTTCGTCATCCGGGGGACGGCCGACCTCGTCATTGACCAGCTGGCCGATGACGCGCCGGCTCCCGAGGGTCGA
Organism: Chloroflexota bacterium; assembly: GCA_021786915.1. The sequence goes on along the minus strand of JAJYMP010000456.1, from coordinate 8,377 downwards.
CCCGACCTCCGTGCGGACCTCGAGCAGATCGTGCTCGCCGCCGACCACGCCGCAGAGATCACCCGACAGCTGCTGGCGTTCGGGCGCGGCAGCGACGTCCGGGCGGAGCGCGTGGATGTGTCCACCGTCGCCGGAAGGCTCGAGCCCCTTCTGCGCACGCTGGTCGGCGACCGAGTCCGCCTCGATCTGCGGCTCGACGAGTCCGCCGGGACGGTGGCGATCGGCCCCGGCCAGTTCGACCAGATCCTCGTCAACCTCGTGGTCAACGCGCGCGACGCCCTGCCGCACGGCGGCTCGATCCGGATCGAGGCGCGCGGGGTCGAGTTCGACAGCACCTACGTGGACGCCCACTTCCAGGTCGAGCCGGGCTCCTACGCGATGCTCTCCGTGAGCGACGACGGGGAGGGGATGGACCAGGAGACGCGGCTGCACGTGTTCGAGCCCTTCTTCACCACCAAGGAGCCGGGGCGCGGGACCGGGCTCGGGCTGTCCACGATCTACGGTGTCGTGCGCTCGGCGGGCGGGCACGTGTGGCTGTACACGGAGCCCGGGCAGGGGACCACGTTCAAGGTCTACCTCCCGCGCGTCCACGCCGAGGACGAGGAGGCGTCAGCGGGCCTGACCGGCGGGCCCCCGCTGGGGTCGCCTGACCTGGTGGTCCTGATCGCCGAGGACGACCCGGTGGTGCGGCTCCTCACCGTCCGCATCCTCGAGCGGGCCGGGTACTCGGTCCTCGCGAGCATCGACGCCGAACAGGCCCTCGCGCTCATCGGTGACCCCGCCCAGCGGATCGACGCCCTGGTCAGCGACGTGTCGATGCCCGGTGTCTCGGGTCCCGAGCTGGCCCGTGCTGCGCGACAGGCCCGGCCGGGGATCGGGATCCTGCTCGTGAGCGGGTTCCTGCCGGAGTCGGAGCCGATCGACGACCTGCTGGCGGCCGGCGCCGAGTTCGTGTCCAAGCCGGTGTCGGCGTCCGAGCTGCTCGACCACCTGCACCAGGTCCTGGGCGGCTGACGATCGGGTCCCGGGCACCGCCCGCGCGCATGGGGCCGGGACCAGCCGCCCCGGTCCACGCCGCGCCCGTCGCGGAGCTCGACGACGACAGTCGGCGTGGTCCATGAGCATGGGGTCGTGGGGTGTGGACAGAGCCGGGGCATAACGGACCGCGGCAAGGATGGTGTCGTCACGCGGTGCGCCGCGATGCTTGCTGCGGTCCGCGACGCCGTGAACGCCCAGCAGGCCGGCCGTGCGGCGGTCGTGCGCACGGCGGCGAGGAGCTGCGGCGGCGGTCCGCCCGCGTCATCGCCCAGCTTGACCTCCTCGAGCGGTCGGCCGGGGCGCCAACGCCCACCGGCTCCGGCGCGCGGCGTAGGCTGCGCCGGGGGGGTGAGGTGGCCGATCCCAGCGGCGAGCCCTAACCCGTCGAGATCGTCCCCTGGCCGGGCGAGACGATCGAGATCGAGCCGCCCCAGGCGCAGATGCACCGGCTGTCGCTGGTCAGCGCCGGCGTGCCGCCGACCGACACGGTGGGGGAGCCCGGCGCCCAGGGCGCCGTGGTCACCGGGATGCACGGCTGGGGCGTGAGGACGCCCTGTGCGGCGGACGTCGCGGAGGCGACCTGCGGATTCGACAGCGTGGTGCACATCCCGAACGGCGCGATGTTCACGTTGGGCGCCTGGTCGCTGATGCGCGCCACGAGCTGACCGCCACCCTGGACCGGTTGCCCGGCCGGGGCGACGGTGAGCGCCGAGGGCGTGGTGCCGAACGTGCACGTGATCTGGGCGCCGCTGACGACAATGGTGGACATGGCGGCTACGCCTTGCCGGCTGCGGCGAGCGCGGTCCGCAGCCGGGGAGGGTCGTCGCTGCCCAGGACCAGCCGTCCATCGAGCGTGGTGTAGAGGAGGTTGATGTTCGCCCCGGCGTCGGCGACCAGCCGCAGCACGGCGGCGCCGCCCCCCGGCCGGTTCTGCACGTCGACCACCACCACGGGCTGCTCCGACTCGATCTCCACGCCCGCGTTGAGCAGCGTCCGCCGCCCGCGCTCGGCATCGACCACCAGGAGGTGGAGGACGCCGGCATCGCCGGTCTCGTAGCCGCAGGCGGCCTCGATGTTCAAACCGCCGCGGCCGAGCGCGTCGGCAACCAGCAGCAGCGTGCCGGGGCGATTGGGGAGCCGGACCCTGAGATCAATCGCCATCCCCGCAACCTCCGCGCTCGGCACCCGGTGGGACGCCCTCGGCCCGCAGCCTACGCGCCCGGGCAAGCGGCGTCTACGGCCCGAGGCCGATCGCGCCCGCTCCCCCTCCCCGGCGGCGCCGCAGCGTAACTCGGCCCGCCTCTGGGGGTCCCTTCGGCCATCGAGGAACTGGCACCCGTCGCGGATACTGGCGGCTCCGAGGCGTCCCCGCCGTCGCCGCCGACCGGCGACAACCGAGGGTGTTGCGATGACCGTCGCCCCGACCGACCCGTTCCGCCGCGTGGAGCCCCTTGCCGCCGCTGCCGCCAGGATCGAGGCCGACCGCTGCCTCTACTGCTTCGATGCCGCCTGCGCGCGCGCCTGCCCAACCGGGATCGACGTCCCAGGCTTCATCCGCAAGATCGCCACCGGCAACGTGGTGGGCGCCGCGCGCAACATCCTGGCCGCAAATCCGCTCGGCGGGACGTGCGGCGCGGTCTGCCCGGTGGAGCGGCTGTGCGAGGGCGCCTGCGTGCGCAGCGGCCTCGACCGGCCGATCGCCATCGGGCGGCTCCAGCAGGGCGCGGTCGAGGCGTACGCGGCCACCGGCGAGCCGTTCTTCACGCCCGGCCCGAATGCCGGCGTGAGCGCGGCGATCGTGGGCGGCGGCCCCGCGGGGCTCGCCTGCGCCGCTGAGCTGCGCAGGGCCGGCGTCGGCGTGACCGTCTACGACGAGGGGATCCGGGCGGGCGGCCTGGCGGACCACGGGATCGTGCCCTGGCGCATGCCCCGAGCCGGCCTCGCGAAGGAGGCGGCCGAGGTCGAGCGAGCGGGCGCGAGCTTCGTGCTCGGCACCAGCGTGACACGCGTCGCGGCGGCCGAACTGCTCGACAGGCACGAAGCGGTGGTGGTGGCGGTCGGGCTCGGGCGCTGCCAGCCGCTCGGGGTCACGGGCGAGGGCCTGGCCGGCGTGGTTGACGCGCTGGTCGTGATCCGCGCCGCGACCGATCCCGTGCCCGCCGCAGAGCCCGTCGTCGGGCGGCGCGTGGGCGTCATCGGCGGCGGCTCGACCGCATTCGACGCAGCGGCGGCCGCGGTGAAGCTGGGCGCCGAGGAGGTCACCCTGTTCTACCGCCGGACCCAGGCCGAGGCCCCGGCCTACCCGCACGCGATCGACCTCGCGCGCGAGCTGGGGGTGACGCTGCGCTGGCTCACGGCGCCCGCCGCGATCAAGGGCGACGGGAAGGTTGAGCGCGTCACCTTCATGCGCATGGCGCTGGGCGACCCCGACGCCTCAGGCCGGCGAGGCCCGGTCCCGCTCGAGGGCTCCGCGTTCGAGGTCCCGCTCGACACGGTAGTCCGGGCGGTCGGGCAGGGCGCGCCGAGCGGAGCCTCGGCCGTGCTCGAGGCGCTGGGCGTCCCGCTCCGCGACGGCGCGGCCGTGATCGACCCGGCGACGGGCCGCACGTCGAACGCCAAGGTGTGGGCGATCGGCGACATCGCGTCGGGCGGCAAGGAGGTCGTGAACGCTGTCCAGGCGGGCAAGCTCGCCGCTCGCTCCATCGTGGACGCCCTCGGCCTGCGGACCCGCATTGCGCCGGTTCGCCGCCCGACGGACGCCACTGTGCCCGGCGTCGACCTGTCCACCAGCCTCGCTGGCATCAAGAGTCCCAACCCGTTCTGGCTCGCCAGCTGCCCGATCAGCAACTCGGGCGACATGGTGGCCCGGGCGTTCGACGCCGGCTGGGGCGGCGCCGTCTGGAAGACGATCGGCGAGCCCATCCGCAACGTCACGGCGCGCCTGGGCACGTTCTCTTACTCGGGCAGGCAGATCGTCGGCATCAACAACATCGAGCTCATCAGCGACCGCCCGACCGACGTCAACATCGCCGAGATCCGCGAGACGAAGAAGCGCTACCCCGACAACGCGGTCGTGATCAGCCTCATGGTCGAGGCGAAGCGCGAGGCCTGGCACGAGATCCTGGCCAAGTGCAACGACACCGGCGCGGACGGCTACGAGCTCAACTTCGGCTGCCCGCACGGGATGAGCGAGCGCGGCATGGGCGCGGCGGTGGGCCAGGTCCCCGACTACGTCCAGATGATCACCGAGTGGGTGATGGAGAAGGCCGAGATGCCCGTCCTGGTCAAGCTCACGCCCAACGTCACCGACATCCGTCCCCCGGCCCGCGCCGCCCGCAGGGCCAACGCAGACGGCGTCGCCCTGATCAACACCATCAGCTCGCTGATCGGGGTCAACCTGGACACCTGGGCGCCCAACCCGGACGTCCGCGGCAAGGGCTCTCATGGCGGCTACGCCGGCCCTGCGGTCAAGCCCATCGCGCTCAACATGGTCTCGCAAGTGGCCGCCGACCCGGAGGTGGGCATCCCGGTCTCGGGCATCGGCGGGGTGGAGACCTGGCGCGACGCCGTGGACTTCCTGCTCTGCGGCGCGACCACGGTCCAGGTCGGCACGAGCGTGATGCACTACGGCTACCGGCTGGTGGACGACCTCGTCGACGGCCTCTCGACGTGCCTGCGCTCGAAGGGGCTCCACAGCCCGTCCGAGCTGGTGGGCAAGGCGCTGCCTGGGATCACCGACTGGGGGCACCTGGACCAGGAGTGGCGGCTGCTCGCGCACATCGACCAGGCCAAGTGCATCCGCTGCAACTTGTGCTACGCCGCCTGCAACGACGGGGCGCACCAGGCGATCCGGATGCTTGGAACGAACGGCTCGTCCTCGATCGACGTGGACCCGGAGTACTGCGTGGGCTGCCGGCTCTGCCAGTACGTCTGCCCGGTGGAGGGGGCGATCACGTTCGAGGGCCTCGAGGGGGCGGCGGCCATCCACTGACGGCCTGTCGAACCCGGCGATCGGCGGGCGGCGGCGCGCTGACTCGGCTGCAGCGTCCACCCCCGCTTGACCACTCGCCGCGCGAGCAGCGGCCCGACGGTCGCGTCTGCGTCGGGCGTGAGCATCCACTCGTAGTAGCGGGCGAAGCCGAGGTGGCCCACGTCGAACGACTCGAGCAGCCGCGCGACGATGTAGCAGAACAGCGGCGCGTCGGGCGGCGGGTTGTCGGTGGCGGCGACCGGCGCCATGCCGGGTGTCTGGAACACGTCACGGACCGCGTAGACCATGCCGCCGCACACGCCGCTGCTCGCATCCCCGATGGGCAGCGTGCCCACGCCGGGGAGCGCGATCGTCAGGTCGGGCTCGTGGGGCCAGGCGTTGATGAAGTGGAGGCCGTTGACGCTGGGCAGGAACCCCGGCACGCGGGCGGAGCCGGGATTTGCCGCCGCGGCGGCGACGGCCGCGTCCACGCCCGGGCCGGCCGCGGGCTCGGCGACCGCGAGGAGTTGCGAGATCGGGCTGGGGAGCGAGGGCGTCGCTGGCAGGCGTGGCGGATCCGCGGCGCTCCCGGGCTCGGCGGTCGCGTCCGGGGTGCGCCCGGACGCCGCAGGGGCCGCCCGGCGGGTTTCGGTTACGCTAACGCGAGTTACCGGGCATCGATCCGGAATGAGCTCGGGAGGCCACGTGGCCGGCAAGCGGCGGGCGACCAGCGCTGACGTGGCACGCCTCGCGGGCGTGTCGCGGACGACGGTTTCGTTCGTCCTCAACGACCGCCCCGCGACGAACATCGCCGAGGAGACGCGCCAGAGGGTGCGGGCGGCGGCGCTCGAGCTCGGCTACCACGTCCACGGCGCGGCCCGCGCGCTGGCCGGCGGCGCTTCGCAGACGATCGGGCTGGTCCTCCGCCAGCAGCCCGACCAGGCGGCCGCCGACGCGCTGCTGGCGGACACGCTGTGGGGGATCGGGCAGGAGGTCCACAAGCACGGCTACCGCGTGCTGGTGGAGCCCCTCCCGCCCGAGGGCGGCTCGTACGCGGGGCTCGTCCACTCCCAGCGCGTGGACGGCCTGATCGTGTCCGGCCCACGGAGCGACGACAGCGAGCTCGCGGCACTGGTCGCGGACGAGTTCCCGATCATCCTCCAGGGCTCCCTGCCGGGGCTCAACGCACCGAGCGTCGACGTGGACAACCGGGCCGGGGCGGCGGCGGTGGTACGCCTCCTCATCGACCTGGGACACCGGCGGATCGCGTGCATCACCAATGCGCCCCGCGCCTACACGGCGGCGGAGGAGCGGCTGGCCGGGTACCGCGACGCCATGGAGGCGGGCGGGATCGGCTTCGACGAAGGGCTCGTGGTCGAGGGCGGCTTCGATGCCACGAGCGGCTGGGTGGCGATGCGGACGCTGCTCGCGCGCGGCGAGCCGTTCACCGCGGTCTTCGTGGGCAACGACGTCGTGGCGTTCGGGGCGCTGCGGGCGCTCCGCGAGGCGGGACGGCACGTGCCGGGCGACGTGTCCGTGGCCGGCTTCGACGACATCCCCCTCGCGCGCCACTTCGACCCGCCGCTGACTACCGTCCACCTGCCGGCGCGCGCGCTGGGCGAGGCGGCAGGCCGCGCCCTGGTGGAGCGCCTGGCGGGCCTGCCGGGCACGGAGCGCCTGCTGCTCGACACCGAGCTCATCGTCCGGGAGTCGACCGCCCCTCCCGCTGACTGACCCGTCCCCGCGGGCGTGTCGCCGCTGGCGCTGGGCCGTCTCGGGGACCCCACGGCAAATTCGTCACGACTTCTCCGCATCTCCATGCACTCCTGCGACTTGACTGTGTCACCCGTTCGTTGATAATGCGTGTTAGTAACGCGCGTTAGCGCGTGCACTGGAGGAGAGTGAACGTTGTCTCTCGTGATGCGTGCCACGCTGGCGCGTGCCGGCGTGTTCATGGCCTCCTTCGCGCTTGTCGCGAGCGCGTGCGCGGCATCCTCGACCCCAAGCCCGGCCGCCTCGTCCTCGGCGGCCCCCTCGGCGCCCGCCTCGTCCTCGGCCGCGTCCACCGCGCCGTCCGGCTCGGCGGCACCGTCCGCGTCGTCATCGGCCGCCGCCAACGCCTCGGCGAGCGCTGCTCCGCTCCCCTCGGCGGGCGCAAGCGAGATCGCTGCGGCAAAGCAGTACGCGTCGACCCTGGGCGCGAACCTCGGCGGGTCGGTCACCGTCCTCGCCCAGTGGAGCGGCAGCGAACAACAGCAGTTCCTGCAGATGGTGCAGCCGTTCATCGACGCCACGGGTGTCCAGATCAAGTACACCGGCACGCGTGACGAGCCGACCGTGCTGCAGACGGCGATCGCCGCCGGCGGCGCGTCGCTGCCCGACATCGCGGGCATCCCCGGCCCGGCCCAGATGCAGCAGTTCGCGAGCAGCGGCACGCTGCAGGACCTCTCGTCGGTCATCGACATGAACACGTACCAGTCGCAGGCGCCGGCGTCCCTGGTCCAGCTCGGAACCGTGAGCGGCAAGCTCGTGGGCGTCTTCCTGGACGTCTCGGCCAAGGGCCAGATCTGGTACGACCCGAAGGTCGTCGGCGATCTGGCTGGCAATCCCCCGGCGAACTGGACCGACTTCCAGAACCTGATCACGCAGGACAAGAGCAAGGCGCAGGCGCCATGGTGCTTCGCGGTCGAGTCCGGCGCGGCAACCGGGTGGCCGGCGACCGACGTCGTCGAGACGTTCATGCTCAAGACCTACGGCCCGGACGTCTACAACCAGTGGTGGCAGGGCAAGCTCAAGTGGACGAGCAGCCAGGTCAAGACCGCATTCCAGGATCTCGGCCAGATGGTGTCCCAGAGTTACGGCGGCGCCAACCGCATCGTGACCACCAACTTCGCGAACGCAGGCGATCCGATGTTCAGCACGCCGCCCGGCTGCCTGTTCCTCCACGAGGCGAGCTTCATCACCGGCCTGGGCGCGTTCGCCAACCAGACCAAGATCACCGACTACAACTTCATTCCCTTCCCGGCGATCGACCCGCAGTACAAGAACGCCGTCGAGGGTGCCGGGGACCTGTTCGGCATGTTCAAGAACACCCCGCAGTCCGCGGCCCTCATGAAGTATCTGGTCAGCTCGCAGGCGCAGGCCCTGTTCGTCGCCCCCGGCGAGTTCCTGTCTGCCAACAAGGGCGTGGCGAACTACCCGAACCCGATGAACCAACGGCTGGCCCAGCTCCTGTCAGGCGCGTCGTCGTTCGTCTTCGACGCGTCCGACCAGATGCCGACCTCGATGCAGAACGAGTTCTACAAGGGCCTCGTCAACTACATCCAGAACCCCAACCAGCTCGACTCGATCCTCTCGCACCTCGACAGC
>JAJYMP010000184.1 GCA_021786915.1 Chloroflexota bacterium | reverse complement strand
CGCCGGCGGCCGAGTCGTGCTGGGGTCGCCGCGCGCTGCGGCGTGCGCGGGCGCCGACCCGAGCCGGGGGCCCGCGGCGCGGCCCGTGCGCGCGGGAGGCGCTCCTGAACCCGACGCGACTCAGTCAGCGAGGGACCAGCGGATCGGGACGCCAGGGCGCCGAGTCGCTCAGGCTCCAGGGGCAGACCGTGACCTCGCTGCTGGCCCGGACTCCATGTCGTCCCCTCGGTCGCCCGTCGAGCCGAGGTGCGCGGCCATTTCGGCGACGCCGAGGCGCGCGCCTGCTTCCGCGCGTCGTTCGGGCTCAAGCCCACAAGCCCCGTGAACGCGCCCGAGCTCGAGGCAGTCCTCGCCTGCCGCGCAAGCTTCGTCGTGGACTCGGTGACGCCACTTCCGTGAGCCGGCCCCCGGCCCGCGCAAGGGCCACGCCACACAGGTCAGCGCCCCTCGGGCGACTCCGTCTCGCCGAGCTGCCGCCGCTGCTCGCGCTCGATCCAGGGCCGGGCCGCGGCCAGCACCTCCTGCGGGTCGGCGCCCATCAGCAGCCACGACTCCTGGGTGCCGATCCAGCCCCGCCTGAGGGCCACGCCGATGATCGCCCGCCGCGTGTTCACGAGGCGCCTGCGCCCGTCGGCGAGGTCCGGCCAGTCCATCCCGGCTGCCTGCGCCTCGACGATGACGACTTCGTCGGTCAGCAGCGCCCCGAGGTTCAGCCAGAAATCGGAGCGCGTGCCGACCCTCGAGTACTCGGCGACCACGTCCTCCATGGCGCGCATCATCGCACCCGCCGTCGACCGATCGACGTCAGGCCCGCAGGAAGCGGTCGAACCAGGCGAGCATGCGCTCCATCCGGTCCACGCGGCGGTCGATGCGGCCCGTGGCCTGCACCACGTGGTACTCCTCCGGGTAGAGCACGTACTCCACCATCCGGCCCAGCTGGCGCAGGGCGACGAAGAACTGCTCGTTGTCCGACGCCGGGCAGCGGCGGTCCGACTCGGACTGGAGCAGCAGCAGCGGCGTTCGGACGTCCGCGACGTTGCGCAGCGGCGATTGGCGCCACAACCTCTCGACGCCCTCGGGCGTGGTGGGGTCGCCCAGACGGGCGGCGCGGCAGTACTCCGGGCCGGTGTCGCTCGCCGCCCAGGCGCTGACCTGGTTGGTCACGCCGTTCTCCGACACCGCCGCCCGGAACCGGTCCGTCGTCCCCACGAGCCAGTTCACCATGAACCCGCCGTAGGAAAGGCCGAGCGCGCCGAGACGCACCGGGTCGGCCAGGCCGAGCGAGACGACGTGGTCGAGCGCCGCGTGGACGTCGTCTGCATCGACGCCGCCCCAATCGCCCAGCTGCGGCGCGATCCACTCTCGCCCGTAGCTGGCGGAGCCGCGGATGTTGGGCAGCACGACCCGGTAGCCGCGCGCGCACAGCAGGGCGACCTCGAGGCTGGGCGCGGGCGACCACGCGCCGAGGGGACCGCCGTGCACGTCCACGATCGTCGGCAGCCGACCCTCCGCACCCGCGGGCGAGGCGACCCAGGTCTCGATCGGCCCGCCCGGTCCCGGCGCCTCCACGGCGCGCATCTCCGGCCAGGCGACGCCGCCGAGCCAGTCGCCGCCCATCGTCGTCAGCGGGCGGAGCGCGCCGTCCGGAGCGACGAGGCAGAGCTCGGGCGGACGGGCGTCCAGCGTGGCGATGACGGTCACCGTCTGGTCGGCGGTCGCCGCCAGGGCGTTCGCCATGGCGTCACGGCGGGCGAGCCGCTCGGGATCGCCCATGGGCCGGCCGCTCTGTGGATCGACGCGGACGCGCCAGGGGTGCGTCCGCCCGCGATCCGTGATGAGCGCGACGACGTGGTCCGTCGCCGCCCAGACGGGCCCCGGGCGCTGGTCGACCATCCATCCGGTGAGGTCCGAATCGGCCCAGTTGCCGACGGGCCGGTCGAGGTCTGGCGCGAGCGGCCACGGGCGTGCCGACCCGTCGACGGGCGCGGCGTGCAGGGTTGGCGGCAGGTCGTCGAAGAAGTCGGGATCATCGACGCCGATGCCGGCGACGAAGCGGCCGTCGGGCGAGTAGGCGGGCGCACGAACCGGGCCGGCCAGCGCGAGGACCTCGCGGGGCTGGCCGGCCACCTCGGCGTCGCCATCGCCGTCCGCGAACTCAACCTCGAAGACCGACGTCCTGGGGTGGCGGTCGGCATCGGGCCGGGGGTCCGCCGTGAACGCGAGCGCACGACCGTCCGGCCGCCAGGCCGGGATGCCGGAGACGCCGCCGGGGATGCCGGTGATGCGGCGCGGCGCCCTGCTGCCGTCGGCGGCCACGACGAACAGCTGCGGGCGCCGGTCGACGTAGCCAAGTTCGTCCGCCCGGTAGTCGAGGACCGCCACCACGCGCGCTCGCGGCTCGCCCTTCGCCGGGCGTCCGCCCACGATGAAGCGCTCGGCGCCGGTCTCCGCCGCGAACGCGATCCAGGCGCCGTCGCTGGACCAGACGGGCTGTCCCGGGTCGAGCTCGCCGAGGCCGAGCTGGGACTCGGGCGTCCTCCCGTCCGTGCCCGCCACGATCAGGTGCGTCCGCTCCTCGCCGGGCACCTTGCGGGTGAACGCGACGCGCGTCCCGTCCGGGCTCAGCGCGGGCCGCATGTCCCTGACCCGCCCCCCGGTGAGCTGCCGCGGCTCACCGCCATCCGGGACGGTCACCACCCAGAGGTGCGAGACGTAGTCGTCGCCGTCCAGGCTGCGCTGGGTCACCACGGCGAACGACCCGTCCCGGGCGAGGTCGTGCTCCTCGAGGACCACCTGCTCCCGGAGGATGTCGGGGGTTGGCAGGCGGAGCGCGGGGGTGGCGTCGGGCGGCATGCGGCGAGCCTAGCGGGGCGGCGAGCCCGGCGGGGAGCGGTTTCGTCGAGCGGGCTCGGCGTGACCGAGCAGGAACGGGCTTGACGACGCACGGGTCGGCTGGTGCTCTCCCGCGGGGCCTCGGTCCCTGGCGCCGCGAGGCCGCGCGCGCGAGGCTCCGGTACCCTCGGCGCATGCCGCAGCCCGACCGCCTCGTGATCGCCCCGGAGGTTGCCGACGCCCTCCGTGACGCCAGCCCCGTCGTCGCCCTCGAGTCCACGCTCATCAGCCACGGCCTGCCGTACCCGCAGAACGTGGAGGTCGCGACGGCCTCCGAGCAGGCCGTTCGCGCCTCAGGCGCGGTCCCCGCCACCGTGGCCATGCGCGATGGCCGGCTGCTCGTGGGCCTCGCCCAGGACGACCTCGAGGCCCTGGCGTCCGCACCTTCCGGCAGTGTGCGCAAGGTCTCGCGCCACAGCCTGGCAGAGGGCGCAGCCGCCGGCGGATGGTCCGCAACCACCGTGTCGGCCACGATGATCGCGGCGCACGCAGCCGGGATCCGCGTCTTCAGCACCGGTGGCATTGGTGGGGTGCACCGCGGCGCGCTCGACGGCCCGAACCCCTCGTTCGACATCTCGGCCGACCTCGGCGAGCTCGCCCGGACGCCGGTCGCGGTGGTCTGCGCAGGCCCGAAGGCGATCCTCGACGTCCCGCGCACCCTCGAGTACCTCGAGACCGCCGGGGTCCCGGTGCTGGTGCTGGGCCAGGACGAGATGCCGTTCTTCTGGGCGCGACGGAGCGGCATCCCGGCCCCGATGACCATCGCGGACGTGGCCGCGGCCGCCCGGGTGGTCGACGCGCAGGCGGCGCTCGGCCTCGACGCCGGCATCGTCGTGTGCAACCCCGTGCCCGCCGCGGACGCGCTGGAGGACGGGTTCGTGCGCGAGGTCGTCGCCCGCGCCCTCGCCGACGCGGACGCGGCCGGGATCCGCGGGCCGGCCACGACGCCGTGGCTGCTCGCTCGGGTTGCCGAGATCACCGGCGGCGCCAGCGTCAAGGCGAACATCGCGCTCATCGTCGACAACGCCCGCGTGGGCGGGCTGCTCGCGGTGGCGCTCGCGCGCTGACCTGGCTCCGGGCCCGGTCGAGGTCCGGCTGAAGACCGCCGGAGCGTCTTGTTCGGGACGGGGCCGATGACTACACTCGTCGCGACCGTCCTGTTCCGTGCGAGCGAGCGGCGGGCGAGGGACCGCGGCCTGCTCACACCGGAGGACCGGTTCGCAAGGGCATCGCCGCTCGGACGGGCGCGACGCGCCGCAAGGAGGCTCGATGCGGATCTACGAGGGAAGCCCGCGCCAGGACTTCGAGGAGGTCTTCCGCTCGATCGGCGCCTTCCTCGACCGACGGAACATGCGGGACGTCCTGCTGCTGGAGGTGCCCGACGGGTACGTCGTCCAGGGTCTCGTCACCAGCCAGGGCGGTTCCAGCGCGTGGTCGGAATCGGTGGGCTCCGTGGTCAAGGAGACCCTGACCTACCTCGACGAGGACATCGCCAAGTTTATGGAGGAGGCCATCAAGCGCCGTGGCAGCGGCGACCCGCCCGGCACCGCGCAGGCGGGCCTCCACGAGCGCGCGCTCCGCGTGATCGGTCGGTGGATGGACGAGCAGAAGCCGCGCGACGTCTTCCTGTTCGAGCAGGACGGGGCGTATGTCGTCCGGCTGCTGGTGTCGGGTCAGGGCGCGGCGCACCACGTCCTCGCCGAGTTCACAGCCGAGGACGTCGAAGGGCTCGTCGCCCGCGGCCCCTCCCTCCGCGCGCGGGCCGGATCCGCAACCCCCGCCTCCGGCGGATGACAGGTCGCCTGGCAGGCGGCACAATCTCGCCCACCACGCAGTAGCAGAGGAGGTCCCGTCGCATGAAAGCGCTGCGGACCGTAGCCGTCGCTCTTGGGATCACCCTGGGCGCCATGATCATCATCCCCCTCATCGTGCTGGCCGGGCTGTTCGTCTGGCTCAAGCTCACTGAGGAGGACGACGAGGAGGCGCTCGAGCTCGAGCAGGAAGGCGCCTGATCGACAGCTCATCACCGGCGGGGGCCGCCGGATCGCCGACGCTTCGCACGGCGACGCCCGCCAGACCGGCGGGCGTCGCCGTTTCTGCGCGCGAGCGCCGGATCGCCGAGGCCGGCGTCCTCGTCACGGTCCTCATCTGGGCGGCCAACTTCGTGGTCGTCAAGTCGGCGATCACCGTGCTCGGGCCGCTCACGTTCACGACCTCCCGTTTCGGGGTGGCGGCCGTGACGCTGTTCCTGCTGCTGCGCTGGCGCTCCGGCCCGATCCGCTCACCCGGGCGGTTCACGCTGCCGCTCCTCGCGCTGGGCATGCTCGGGTTCGGCGCCTACCAGGTGCTGTGGACCACGGGCCTCACCCAGATCACCGCCGGTGACAGCGCCCTGATCATCGCGGCGTCGCCGGTGGCCGTCGCGCTTCTGGCAGCCGCCGTCGGGCTGGACCGGCTCAGCCCTCCGAAGCTGGCCGGGGCGCTGACGGCCTTCGCGGGCGTGGCGGTCGTCATCGGGGCCGGCTCCGGGCTGGGGCTCGACCAGTCGCTCGCCGGCGACTGGCTGACGCTGACGGCGGCACTGCTTTGGGCGGTGTACACGGTGCTGGGCACGCGGGTGCTGCGCCACGTGGACCCGCTGACCGCGACCACGTGGACTGTTCTCGGCGGATTCCTGTTCCTCCTCCCGTTCGGGGTGTGGGATGTTGTCACGACCCCACCGGCATCCGTCCCGCTCACGGCTGTCGCCGGGATCCTCTACGCGGGCGTTCTCGCGGCCGGGATCGCCAACGTCCTGGTGTTCAACGCCGTGCGCCTCGTCGGCCCCACGCGCACCTCGGCGATGCAGCTGCTGGTGCCGGCGGGTGCCGTCCTGCTCGGCGCGGCGTTGCTCGGGGAGCCGGTCGGGCCGGCGCAGGCGGTGGGCGGCGGGATCATCGTGCTCGGCGTGGCGGTCACGCGGCGGGCGGCGATGGTGCCAGCCTCCGTCCGCAATCGCCTGGGGATGGCGGGGTAGGACCCGGCCCGGCAGGCCAGGCCTGCGAGCGCGTCCATTGCCGCCGGGTCCGCCGGGAGCGTACGCTCCCGGCGGAGGGTCCACCGCCGCATGAGCCGCCACGTCTCGACCGCGATCCTGGCGATCGCCATCGGCATTGCCGGCTGCGGCGCTCCTGCCCCCTCGCCGTCCCCGTCGCCCTCGCCGGCCCCGTGGTCCGCCCCGACCGGCACGCCGCAGCCCAGCCCTGCGCCCACAGGCACGCCCGCCGCGCAGGGCGCACCGGGCCCGTCGCTCACGACCGGCGGGCTCACCTGGACCCTGGGCCCCAACGAATCCACGACGGTCACGGTGCCCCTCGACTACGACCACCCGAACGCGGGGACGATCACGCTGGCAGTCGTCCGGCACAGAGTCCGCAGCCCGTCGCAGCGCGTCGGCACGCTGTTCCTCAATCCGGGCGGCCCCGGCGGCTCGGGGGTTGAGATGCTGTCGCGCGCAGACGGCCTCCTGCCGCCCGACATCGCCGACCGTTTCGACCTGGTCAGCTGGGATCCGCGCGGCGTCGGGCTGAGTCGCGGCCTGACGTGTCCCGACCAGGTGACGATCGCAAAGGCGGAGGCTCTCGACCCGGACCCGGCGACGGAGGCGGCCATCGCTGCCTACGCCACCGTCTTCGGCGAGGTCGCCACCCAGTGCCAAGCGGCGAGCGGCGACCTCCTGCCGTACCTCTCCGAGGCGAACACGGCCCGGGACATGGACGCGATCCGCGCCGCGATGGGCGAGACGACGATCAGCTACTACGGCTGGTCCTACGGCACGTACCTGGGCTACCTCTACGCGACGATGTTCCCGACCCGGCTGCGCGCCGCGATCCTCGACGGGCCTGTGGATCCGACGCTCGACCTCCAGGGTCGCGACGATGGCCAGGCGCGCGGCTTCGAGACCGCCTTCGACCACGTGATGGCCCTGTGCGCCTCGGCCAAGGCCTGCCCCTTCCACAACGGCGGCAAGCCGGCCAAGGCCTACGCGGAACTCATGGCGCGCCTTGACCGCCAGCCAATCGCGGCCGGGACGGGCAAGCTGGGTCGCGGCGAGGCGGTGACCGGCGTCATCACCTTCCTGTACGCGGACGACCCGCAGCCCCTCATGCAGGCCCTGGCCGACGCGCAGCGAGGAAACGGCGAGACCCTGCTGGCCGTCGCGAACTACTACTACGAGCAAGTGGACCTGGGGTCCTACCTGGCGACATCGTGCCTGGACGCGGCCCACCTGCCCACGCCCGGCGCCATCGAGACGGCGTTCGCGAAGACCCGGGCGGCCGCGCCGGAGTTTGCGGCTTACGTCGTGCTCGCGGATGCCTACGGCTGTCTCTCCTGGCCCGTCGAGGCGAGCCCGGTCAAGGTCGGCGCCCCGCCCGCCGGCCTGCCGCCGATCCTGGTCATCGCGTCGAGGTACGACCCCGCCACGCCGCCCTTCATGGCCCAGCCCCTCGCCGATGCGCTCGGCACTGGGGTCGTGCTGATGCGCGACGGCCTCGGCCACACGACCGGCGGCTCGATGCTGAACAACCCGTGCCTCAGCGGCGCGGCGGGGGCATACCTCACCAAGCTGACCACGCCCGCCCAGGGCACGGTCTGCAAGGACCCCTCGCCCACGTTCGCCCCCTAGCGTCCCGATCCGCCGACCCCTCGCCGGTTGAGTCGCGTCGGGGTCAGGAGCGCCCCCCGCGCGCACGGGCCGCGCCGCGGACCGCCCGTTCGGGTCGGCGCCCGCGCACGCCGCGGCGCGTGGCGACCCCGGCACGACTCAGCCGCCGGCGCGCGGCGAGGGTCCCGGGCGGCAACCAGGGGGCGACCTCAGGAACGGGACACTGGCCGGCAATGGCCTTGCGAGGGTGGCGCGGCCCGCCGAACCCCAATCGCAACCCGCACAGGCTTGTCCGCTGGGCCCCGAATCGGTAGCATGAGAAAAACCCCGGAGGACGTGTGCCCATGGCGAAGTATGTCTTTGTGACCGGAGGCGTGACCTCCTCGCTCGGCAAGGGCATCACTGCCGCATCCGTTGGGCGCCTGCTCAAGGCGCGGGGCCTGAAGGTCTCCATCCTCAAGCTCGACCCGTACATCAACGTCGACCCGGGGACCATGTCGCCGTACCAGCACGGTGAGGTGTTCGTCACCGACGACGGCGCCGAGACGGACCTCGACCTGGGCCACTACGAGCGGTTCATCGACGAGAACCTCTCGCAGGTCTCCAACGTCACGACAGGCCGCATCTACTCGGCGGTCATCGCGAAGGAGCGGCGGGGGGACTATCTCGGCGGCACCGTCCAGGTCATCCCGCACATCACCAACGAGATCAAGGAGCGCATCACCCGCGTCGCCCGGGACGGCGAGCCGGACGTGGTGATCGTCGAGGTCGGCGGCACGGTGGGCGACATCGAGAGCCTGCCGTTCCTCGAGGCGATCCGCCAGATGCGCAAGGACCAGGGGCGCCACAACGTCCTGTACGTGCACGTGACGCTGCTGCCGGCGCTGGCCGCCACCGGCGAGCTCAAGACGAAGCCCACGCAGCACAGCGTCAAGGAGCTCCGGGGCATCGGCATCCAGCCGGACGTGATCGTCCTGCGCTCGGACAGCGACGTGCCCGACGAGATCCGCGAGAAGATCGCCCTGTTCACGGACGTCGACGTCGACGCGGTCATCCCCGCGCCCACGGCGAGCACCATCTACGAGGTGCCGCTCCAGTTCGAGTCGTTCGGCTTCGGCCGGCTCGTCATTCGCGAGCTGGGTCTCGGCGACCCTGACGTCGTTCCGGACCTGTCCGGCTGGCGCGCGCTGGTCGAGCGCATCAAGGCCCCCAAGCCCACGCTCGAGATCGCGCTCGTCGGCAAGTACATCGAGCTGCCGGACGCCTACCTGTCGGTGACCGAGGCGCTGCGCCACGCGGCCTGGGCCAACGGCGTCGACGCGAAGGTCCGCTGGGTGGACAGCGAGCGCCTCGACAAGGGCAACGTCGATGAGCGCCTCGCGGGCGCCGCGGCCGTGCTGGTCCCGGGCGGCTTCGGCCATCGCGGGATCGAGGGCAAGGTGCTGGCCGCGCGCTGGGCGCGCACCCACGGCAAGCCCTATCTCGGCCTGTGCCTGGGCCTCCAGTGCGCCGTGATCGAGTTCGCGCGCGAAGTCATGCAGACCACGGACGTCAACTCCACCGAGTTCGACATGTTCACCTCCAACCCGGTCATCGACTTCATGCCCGACCAGCGGGACGTCGAGGACAAGGGCGGCACGATGCGGCTGGGCCTCTACCCGGCCAAGCTCGCGCCCGGGTCCAAGGCGCGCGCGGTGTACGGCACCGAGGTGATCTACGAGCGGCACCGCCACCGCTTCGAGGTCAACAACCGGTACCGCGCCATCCTCGAGGGCGCTGGGATGGTCCTGTCGGGCACCTCGCCCGACGGTCGCCTGGTCGAGATCGTCGAGTTGCGCGATCACCCATGGTTCGTCGCGAGCCAGTTCCATCCGGAGTTCAAGTCGCGGCCGGAACGCCCGCACCCGCTGTTCCACGGCTTCGTCGCCACGGCACTGGCCCTGCGCGACGGGACCCAGCCAGTCCTCACCGCCGTTGGCCAGCAGGCCGAGGACGACCGCGCGACCGAGGCGTCCGCCGCGTCCTGACGCAACTCCGGCGCCCTGGCGAGGCCCGCCCCGGGGCCGTCGCCACCCGCCGGCGCCCCGCCAACCAGGGGCCGCTCGCCGCCAAGACGGGCGCGTCGCTCCTGTCGCCCTTCGTCGGCCGCCTCGACGACATCAAACCCGCGCCACGTGACCGAGGCTGCGCTTGCCGGCGCCCACGTCGCCACGCTGCCGTTCAAGGTGCTCCAGCAGATGGTCCACCACCCGCTGACAGACCTTGGCATCGAGCGCTTCCGCAACGACTGGGCGGCCGCCCGGGCTGCGGCGGAGGGACGGCCAGTGTTCCGATCCGCTGGTCCCTCGCTGCTTGAGTCGCGTCGGGGTCAGGAGCGCCCCCCGCGCGCACGGGCCAAGCCGCGGGCCCCCGGTTCTGGCCGGCGTCCGCGCACGCCGCCGCGCGCGGCGACCCCAGCACGACTCAGCCGCCGGCGCGCGGCGGGGGTCCCGCGCGGCAGCCGGCGGGCGACCTCAGGAATGGGTCACCAGGCTCGGGCTTGCGACGGCCCGCAGCTGCCGTGTCAGCCTGAGCCGGTGGCAATGCGGCGTTCGCCTCAGGTGCGCAAACGGCCGCGACACGCCACAGTGCCGCGCATGGAGTTTGACGCGCACGAGCCGGGGCTTGTCGATCTGCCCCTCGTCGATCTGCCGCCGGCCGCGTCCCGGCGGTGGGGCACCGTCCCGGCCGTGCTGCTTCCGCCCGCGGCGACGCTCGTATCGCCGCTCCGCGGCGCCTATCTCGAAGGAATCGCTCCTATCGCCTCCGGGCGTCGGTAGGAGCGGACCGCGTCCCCGGCCCGTGCACGGGGGCGTTGTCGCCTGTTGGATGACCGCCGCAGGGCGGCGGTACGAGCGAAGCTGGCTGCGGGCCGAGCGGGGGCGAACCGAACGCGCCGAAACCGCACGCCGAAACCGAAACGTTGACGGGGCGCGGCATGGTCCCATATGATCCGGGGCACCCCCACCGGTCGCGCGCGACGTACGAGTGATTCCGCGCGAAGCACGGCCCGTGGCGCGCCCAAATCCCGACCGGTTCTGACCCGAGTCGCACTCACCCCGAGGACATCCCCCTCCATGCCGAACGGCCCCGACCAGCGCCCGAGCCGCAACCGCCGCTCGCGCCGCCGCTCCCAGACGAACCGCCTGCCGGTCACCGAGCAGGACGAAGTCGCAGAGCTCGAAGCCGCGCGCGAGCGGAACGACCTCGACATCCGCGACCTCAGCGAGATGTCGGTCAAGGAGCTGCGCGACGTCGGCAAGAGCCTGGAGATCGACACCCGCGCCGACCGCCGGGAGGACCTCGTCGACGCGATCCTCCAGGCGCAGACCGAGCGGGCCGGCCTGGACTTCGCTTTCGGCATCCTCGATGTCGTCGACGAGGGCTACGGCTTCATGCGCCGCCACGGCCTGCTGCCCAGCGCAGAGGACGTCTACGTCAGCTCGAGCCAGGTCCGCCGCTTCGGCCTGCGCGTGGGCGACCGCGTCGTCGGCGCCGTCCGCGCGCCGCGCGAGGGCGAGAAGTACTGGGGCCTGATCCGCGTCGACACCGTGAACGGCGTCGACACCGAGACCGCCCGCCGTCGGCCGTTCTTCAACGACCTGACGCCGATCCACCCGATCGAGCTGATCAACCTCGAGTCCGACCCGAAGAACCTCTCGCAGCGGCTCGTCAACCTCGTCAACCCGCTCGGCAAGGGCCAGCGCGCGCTGATCGTGTCGCCGCCCAAGGCCGGCAAGACGATGCTGCTCAAGGCCATCGCGAACGGCATCACCGCCAACTACCCCGACATCCTCCTGATGGTGGCCCTCATCGGCGAGCGGCCCGAGGAGGTCACGGACATGCGGCGCTCGGTCCACGGCGAGGTCATCAGCTCCACCTTCGACGAGCCCACCGAGAACCACACGCACGTTGCGGAGATGGCGCTCGAGATCGCCAAGCGCCAGGTGGAGACCGGGCGGGACGTCGTGATCCTGCTCGACTCGATCACCCGCCTCGCGCGCGCCTACAACCTCGCCCTGCCGCCCTCG